>JASHSD010000942.1 GCA_030036985.1 Bryobacteraceae bacterium | reverse complement strand
GAGTTGGGCGGGGAACAGATTTTCGGGCGGTCGCTCGCCACCGATCACGACATGCGGGAAGCGATCCGTGAAGGTTTTCCCCCGGCAGTCGTCGAAAGACTGATGCAGGCTTCAGGCCTGACCCTGCGCGAGCTTGCAACTGCGCTTGATCTGTCTCCCCGAAGCCTTCAGCGTCGCCGCGGCGCGGGGAGGCTCGCGCGGTACGAATCGGATCGCCTCTACCGCCTTGCGCGCATCGTCGCTCTTGCCGATGAGTTCCTGGGCGATCACGAGCGCGCTATCCGCTGGCTCAAGCGTCCCAATCGCGCTCTCGGCGGGATCGCCCCGGTCGCAGCGATTGATACGGAACTGGGTGCCCGCCACGTGGAGAACGTTCTCGGCCGCATTGCGTACGGCGGGGTCAGTTGAGGCTCCTTTACCGGGTGCTCCGCGAAAAGTACGCCCGGAACCCATTCGATGGGGAGGGTGCGTACCGCTACGGAGGACGCTGGTCGAGTCCGGGCGTCCGTCTGAGCTACGCCTCCGAGCATCAGTCCCTGGCCATGCTGGAATATTTCGTCCATCTCGATAAGGACGATCCGCCCGATGACCTCGTGCTGGCAGTCGCCGAGGTTCCCGATGACGTGGTGGTGGAACGTGTCGAACTCAGTGATCTCCCTCGAAACTGGCTCGACCCCGCAGCCCCTCCGGCGCTTGCGCGCTTTGGTGATGAGTTCGCGCAACGGCAGGAACATTGTTTGCTGCTGGCGCCATCCGTTCTTGCTCCGGGCGAAAACAACTGCCTCCTCAATCCCGATCACCGCGATTTCAAGAGAATCACCCTCCGGAAGCCGCAGCCGCTAAGCTACGACCAGCGCATGTTCGGAAAGCGGCATACGCCCCGCAAACGGCGGATCCAGTAGTTTGGTGTCAGGGCTGGCAAGTAACAGCGCTTCCCGGTAGGGTGACCGAACTCCTCCGCATGTGCTGGGCTTCTGGCCTGGAGCGAGATTTCGATCACCCGTCACGCGCGTCCGGACTACGTTCCGTTCGCTACCAGAGAGATCCGCCCGCCCGGCCACGCTACCTACGACTGCTGTTCAGAAGTTCTGTTTGAAGCGAGTCTCGAGGAATCCCCCGAGCTTCGCCGTCGCGCGGAACTGAGGAATCAGGTCCAGTTCCTTGAACGCCGACGTGAATGCGTTCGAAAGACTCCAGAGCGTGCGGGGCTGGAACTCCTCATACTGCGGCTCGAAGTAAAATTCATGGACCCGGCGGGCGAGGTGCTTCGGCACGTCCAATTCCGACTCGATGAACGCCTGGTAAATGATCAGTCTCGCCGTTACTTCGGTCAGTTCCGACCGCCGCCACGTCTCGACCTGCTGGCGCATGGGCTCGAAGTTCCGCTGCATCCGATCCACCCCGACCGGGATCGCATCGACGAGCGCGAACGACTTCGAATGCTTGGCGAGTACCGGTGTGAAATCGCCGCTGAACGCCATATTCGAACACACGAAGACCCTGTAGCCGCAGGTCAGGGCGAGCCTCATCGACTTGTCGTGGCTGTTCCGCAAGCCGATTGAAAATCGCGCGCCGTGCATCTCCGTCTCAAGATCGAGAACGCCGAACATCTTCATTCCGTCCGGCGACACGGCGTATTCGTCGTGCACGACGCCGATATGCCGGAACCCGAGCGTCTCGACGAGGGCCTGGACGATCTCATGGTGCGGCACGGGGCGGTGGGTAGTGGTTGCTTCGGGGGTGGGTACGAGGGCCAGTTCTTCGCGAGGAATAGTTCGGCCTTTGTACCCGATTAAGGTACTGGTTTCTGACATTGTGTTTTGCTCCTTGGTGTTTGTGGGATTATCGTGAGCCGGCCGGAACCGGATCACCGAAGTTGAACGTGATGGCCCTTCACGAGGCGCGCGCCTGCGACCGGGGCGTTATTCACGATCGCCGCGCGGACTGCGGAGTTGTTGATCTCCCAGCCGTCGCCGGCGATCGCTGCCTCCACCCGACGCCGGAGTAGGCCCTCGGGTAACTGAGCGGCCAGTTCGCGCGCCTCGCTAATGCTGAATCGGAATGTGTATTCGAGGAACTCGTGAGCGATCTGCGCGCGCTCATCGATGATCAATGAAGCCGTCCCGTTGGCCTGTACGCCGATCGCGGCCTTCTGGCCTTCGATCTTTTTCAGATTCCGCGGAAGCATGAACGCGAGCAGCATGCTCTTGAGCCTTTCGACGCGGACGTTCGCTGCCTTCTTTCGCGCGTCGAACCGCTCCGCCTCGCTCGCGCAGACGGCTGCAATCTTCCTACCATCTCCAGTAACCAGCAATCCGGTCGACCTTCGTTCGGATCGCCTCCAGATAATCGCTGATCTCCTGCTGTAGTTCTGGCGGAGGCTCGCCCCCTTCGGCTATGGTATCCTCCAGCCGGTCCATCAGTTCGATCAGACGTTCGTCCAGATCAAAGAGGGATTGATGGTCCAGTTCCGCGCGTGGGGTCAGGCGGGATCGAAGAGCTTCCAGAACATCTGCGATTCGACACCGGAGATTCTCCGGCATCTGATCGACTGCTGGCATTGTTTCCGCTTCGGTCAGCAGCTCACTCAAGCGTCTGCCGATCCCCGACATGGATTCGGGCGCCGACGTCGGCGCTAGGGTTAACGAGGCCATGATGCACCTCCCGGACCCGGCGGTGTACCGCCGGTAATTCATCGAAAACGTTCAAAAGAGGGTAAGCTGGACGGCCGGCGATCTCAATTCGGTCCAGCACCCGCGCGGCTGATCCGGCTCCGGTTCTTCGCGTGCAGTTGTTTCCGCCGGCGGCGCCAACCGGTCATCCGTGCCGGCGTCCGCGCGTTGCGCCTGCAAACTCTTCCAGACCTCCGCCGCGCGCTCGCCGATGCCCTGCCGGTTTACGAGTTCCCGCGCCATTGCAGTCAGCAGGTCGTCATCCTCGTCCAACGACAGGATCCCATCATTCTGAAGTTTTCCTTCCATCGCCAGCGAGACCAGAAGCTTCTTCCCCATCAGCCGCAGGCAACTCTCCTGAGCGGTGCCCGAATAGGTCAGGAAGCCAACGCGCACGGGCTGCTTCTGGCCAATCCTCCAACTCCGGCGACTCGCCTGCCTGAGCACATAGGTGGAGTAGCCGGTCTCGTAGAACAGCAGGGTCGGAAAATCCAGGAGGTCGAGGCCCGTCTGGACAAGCTTCGGGTGGCAGATGCAGACCTGCATTCCGGCCTGCAAACGCCGCTCGTACCACGCTTCACGCTGTTCCGGCGGCACGTCCGCCGTCAAGACTTCGGCGCGAATGCCTTCGTTTGAGAGCAGGTCCCGGAGGCGACGCGTCACGTCCCGCTTCTGCGTGTACACCGCGAATATCTGCACCTTGCGCCCCTGCGCCAACTCGGCTTTCACTTCGTCGATCAGCCTTCGTTCCTTGGCGTACACGAGCGCTGAGTCGAGGTCCGCCGGCTCGGCGATCATGAACCGCTCCCGTTCCCCGGTCTCTTCGTTCACGCAATAGCCGTAGAGCGTACCCAGCCCATAAGGCCGGTCGGGGTAAAGCAGCAGCGCGTTCATCGCGGTGCTGATGACGGAAGAATTGCCGTGATGTTCCCGAAGGGCGTCGGTAATGGACTCTTCGAGATCCTCGTATGCCTTGGCCAACGGCGGGTCCATGTCAACCGACAGCACCTCTTCGCTGTACGGGGGCAAGGCATCGGAGATGTCCTCCCAGAGAGACGAATGCCGCCAGATTCATCAGGTATTTGCCGAACAGCAGCGGCGACGCACCCGGCCGGCGCTTCACCATCGTCGAAACCTTGGCCTTCGAGCAGGCGTTCTCCGCCGGCTCGATCGTGGTCACCTTCTCCAGCACCCCGAAGGTTTCGGCGAACTGCCGGACGCCCGCTTCGCGTGCTCGAACCCTTCCTCGCATCATCCGCGCGTCGAGCCCGGTACAGGATATTGAACATCTCGTCCGCGTATCCGCCCAGCAGCGTGCCGGTCAGAATCACCGTTCGCCCGCAGGCCGAAGCCATCGTGCCCAAGGCGTTACCTTGGGCGGTCTCTCCCTTGAGTTCGTGGACTTCGTCGGCGATCCCGTAATCGAAGAACCCGCCCAGGTAGCGGCCGATGAATTCGATCGGCGCCATGCGGGGAATTCTCTCCCGGTCCGCCTGCCAGAGCGGACTGAAGAACGTCCTCCGCGAATTCCCCGACTCCGCGGCGACCGTTTCGGAATGTTTTGCCTTGCGGAAATCGGCGCGCCGCAACTGGTCTTCGGCGGTTGTCACCGGTTTCCCGGTATCCGGGTTAACGACACTCCCGGTGAACGGGCCGCTGCCCGAAACCTGAAACGAGTGCCGCCAGAAATAGCCGAGTTTCGCCCGCTCCCGCGACACGATGAAAATCGATGGACTCGGAACCAGCGCCTCCCACCGCGCCCGCGCCGAGCGCGATGTCCTGGCCAAACGGATGTCGCTGAGCGTCGTCTTCAGTCCCTCGCGAACGATTCGCCCGCCGCGGAACCGGACCTCGTTTGCTCCGGTGAATCCGTTCGAACCCACGCCGTTCCGGATCCCGTCGATCACGAACACGCGAACTCCGGGCAGCGTGAGGAAACACTCGCGCGCCCACTTTTCGACCAGTTGAGGAGGAACCATGGCCAGACAGGTAAACCGCCGGCCGCGGGCGTGGGTAAAAACACTTCCGAGCGAGATCAACGTCTTGCCCGTCCCGCATTCCGCCACCGCCGCGGCGCACCGGGCTTGCCGCCATCGTTTGGCGATGCCCATGATCGCGAGCGTTTGCGCCGGAAACGGCCGTCTCTTCAGCCGGCCCAACTCCGGCGATATCGGGTCATCCGGATTGTGCAATGGCGGGAAATGGGCGAGAACGCGATCCCCGAGCGCGTTGCCGTAGATCTGTAGATATTGGCTGATCGAGGCAGGTGCAGCCATCGCGAGGCTCTCCTTTGTGAGGTCGAAGTGAAGGCAGGAATCAGTCCGCACCCCTCCAAGGCCGCAGGTACGAACTCGTGGGAGCGATTCGGCTGTGCTGGGTTAAAGTTCCGATCCGGTGCTCTGATCGACCGGAATCCGAGCGAATGAGGCGCCAGCCACGAAGGCTCTTAGCGAGGCCACCGCCAATCCGCATCGGCGGAGCGAAGCCGACTTATCGATACTAATCCGGTGTCGGTAAGTGCATTGGCGATGATGCGCTGGTCGATAGTGCGGCGGACCACGTTCTTCAAGGTGTGACACGCTCGCCTGACGATTCATGGCGGCGGAGGGAAGGAGGGGGCTCATCACGGCAGCGAAAAGCGGTCCGTTGACGTCCTTATGCCACATTCGATATAATATTGACCATCGCCTTTCGACATTTTCCGGGAGAACAATGCTATGTCGACGATACCAAGCGCGTTCTGTATCTTCGTGGTGTCTCTCTGCTGCTCCGTGTCGGCGTTTGCCCAAGGCAGTAAGGGAGCGAGCGTCTGCCAAACGATCATGCAGGGGAACATCCATGACACCAACAGCGTCTATTCCGAGCAGTTCCATTTCGCGCAATATCAGAACATCCTGAAAACTGCGCATTTCACGAGCTATTCCCAATACACTGCCCAAGGAGCGAATCTTGGCATCGACTTGCCGATCGCAGATGCCCTAATCGATTTTTCAGGAGATTACCAGACCGACGACTCAACATTCCAACAGCAGATGAATACATTCTTAAACTCTACTTACAACGAGTCAGCGACACGGAGCCTCGTCCAAAAGTACTCGTCGAAGATCGATAGCGATGTTATGACGGTTGAGGGCAAATGTATTGAGCAAATGTTCCAAAGCAACGAGGTAACTCAATCGCTGAGTGTCGAGCCAAGCGACTATTCAACTTTCAATGTGACGCTCATAGGACATATTCCGCCGCCGACCTCGATGCCGTTTGCGCTTAACCAAATTGAACCTTCAACAGATGTGCAATGCACTAGCAACGGTAGACCTTTGAAACTACGGACCCCAGCGACGCCACAGATCAGCTTCTCTTCACCTGCACTAAGGATCCGACTAAGACCCTCAGTTTTTCCGTCCAAACTACCGTTGGCGTTTCCACCGTTGTTGTCCCGGCAATGCCTCCTGCCGTTCCGCCTCCAACTGGCCAGGCAGCGACTGTCTCCTATTCATGGTCAGCGGATCACCCATTTTGGAACGCGACCAAATTGTTCGGGTGCCCGTGTGCCTCTATTGTGAATGATCCGAACGCAAAGACCTCCACGGTTGCCAACAACTGTAGTGCCCCTCTTCCGATCGTTTACGTGAAAGACACCGGCAATGGGCCCGTGCCGCCGTTATTCTTTCAGCATCCCGGACGGCTCTTTGCTTATCTCGTGCTGAACCCTCAGCAGCGGGTCCAATTTGACCTCGCTGACGCGTATATCGGTCAAGCGGGATTCTTAGCTTGTCCGGGCATCCCTGCACAGGAAGCCCCTCTCATATGCGCGCTCGATGCCCCTGGCGGGCCCATTGCACCTCCGCTCGTTCCACAGGCGACGGAGCCACTGTTCGATCCATATGCGCTTCAAACTACTGGCCTTCCCAGCGCACCCCCGCCGTACGTGTCGAGTACTCCACCTGCGCTGCTTTACGGCACATGCTTCGTGTTCAGCCCGGGCTCGCCTCAAGCTAAGGCAGGAGACCCTTGCTCGTGTCTAAAAGGCGGCGGCGGCACCCTTCCCGGGCACCTTTCGCGGTAGTACGTCGCTTGCAATGGCGGCTTGGCATCAGCTCCATGGATAGCTTTGAGAGCATCCTCAAAACGGAATCCAGCCCGAATGAAATGCGGCGAGATTGAAGGTGGTCCAGCCGGCACATTTCAAGGCGTGCCTTCGCCTGTTGCCAACAGGGCAATGCACTCATCGAGCGAGGATTTGAGCCGACATTGGGACATTAGTCCCGTGAAACGCCCTTGCCGCCGCCAAACCCGCAAATTCGATAGGGAAACCCTCATCGTTGATGCGTGCCGGAGGCTGAGCGGTCAGCTCTGGACGATTCGAATCGCCTTCCGGCGCAGGCCCTGGCTCAAAATTCGAAGCAGCCGGTGCTTGGTGGCTTTGACAGCCACCGGCGCGCAGTTTACTCCGAGCAACTCCTCCGTCAGGCCGCGGCGTCTCAGTTCCGCCGCCAGCCAGCCTGCCCATTCCGGCAATACCGGAAGGCCAAAACGCACCGCGAGCCGGTGCAACACGAACGGCGGTGAGTCGTCAAACAGGACCGTCCGCCTGGCTACGCTGTTTGCTCCAAGCGTCGTCTCGAAGAGCGCCCTCGAAAGCATCACGGCGTGCCGTACAGGCCGCTTCCATCCGGGGACCTGCATCGAGGCCCGGTAGACGGTAGGCTTCTCGCCCAGACTACCAGTGAACTCGCGCGCTCCGATTCCGATCTGGAAGCGAAGGCCCTCGTGGACGGCGCCAAGCATCGCTCCGATCTCCTGGTCTCCGCCGAACACGGAGACCAGATGCACGTCCGTGACGGTGGTCGAATTTTGCGGCGGCTCCGCGATCAGGCGCTCGATGTGCGCGGAAACGTTGGTAACCGTGTCACGAGTCTGCCGCACAAAGGTCAACTTTCCCATCCGCAGGTGGGCGTTCTGCATCTCCGGCCCCCTTTCGCGGCCCTTTCTCAGTGGGTTTCTCCGAGAGCAGCGCGATCCGCCCATCCGCATACAGAAGCGTAAGGCGCTGCGAAAACCGTTCCTTCTCCCGAATGACGGTCGCCGAGTATGACGTCCAAGACCTCCTCGACTTTGCGCAGATCGACCTCGTCCGGGTGCGCCAGAACAAATTCGCGAACCGCCTTGTGCGTGATCCAGTAGGTGTCGCCGCCCTGCGCTCTCGTCCGGTCCGTACCGCGCCGCGTGGCCTTCAGCATCTGGCGGTTTATCCAGTACGCGATCTTGTGGTGATCCACGCCGAAAGCGGCGGCGAGCGCGTTCGCCGAGTATCCGTCGAGGTTCTGCCTGATCCGCAGGCGCTTCATCTTCAGGTGAATCGCGTTGACGGACCGGTGAAAGCCTTCCGA
Source organism: Bryobacteraceae bacterium (assembly GCA_030036985.1). Classification (GTDB taxonomy): domain Bacteria; phylum Acidobacteriota; class Terriglobia; order Bryobacterales; family Bryobacteraceae; genus BOG-234. The sequence continues at coordinate 54 of JASHSD010000942.1, read as the reverse complement.
CCTGAGCTTTCTCTGAATCACGGCGTCCGTGAGATGTCCCCATTTCTCCAGAAC
>JASHSD010000941.1 GCA_030036985.1 Bryobacteraceae bacterium | reverse complement strand
CGCCGAGCGCGGCAAGGCCTACGCGCCACTCCCCAAGTGGCGACGCAGAGCCCGGCGGCCTTCCGCCCTGGATCTGGTCACTCTCCTCCGCAAAGAGATGGCGCAGCACCCCCAGTTACTCGCTCCTTTCGGATTCCGAGTCACCGAGGAAGCCATGGTTCAGGCTGCCGCTGCCTGAAAATGTAGAAACTCCAGGGACACGACCTCAGTCGCGTCCTTAAATATGGCGCCCAAGGACGCGACTGAAGTCGCGTGTCCAGCTGTTTCATTTTTGGGCCGAAAACGGCTAACCGCCGGCCGAACCCCGAGTCTAAAGAAGCAACCGGATGGATGCGGGCGATGAACTGGCCATCGGCAAGGCGCGTCGGGGCGACCGCGACGCTTTTCAGTTCCTTGTGGAACGCCACAGCTCCGCTGTCTTCCGGCTGGCCTGCCGTATGACCGGAAACACGATCGACGCCGAAGACATCGTGCAGGAAACCTTACTGAAAGCCTGGAAGCAGATGGGCCGTTTCGACGGCCGCGCGGCTTTCGGCACGTGGCTGCATCGCATCTGCGCCAACTGCGCGCTGGATCACATCCGCGCGCGCAGGACGAAGCCGGAAGCCGCGGGCGATCCCATTCCGCACCTCGCGCACGGCGGGCCGTCGCCCGAACGTCTGGCGCAGAGTTCGGAAATAACGGGCATCCTGCTGCCGGCTCTGGAAGAATTAACGGAGATGGAACGCGCCGCATTTATCCTGCGCCATTACGAAGGCATGCCGATCCTCGAGATCTCGCGCACGCTGGGCGTCGAGATCGGAGCGGCCAAGCACAGCGTCTTTCGCGCCGTGCGCAAGCTGCGGCGGTCGCTGGCGGCGGTGAGCAAATCGTCATGAGACACCTCAGCCAAAGACACCTGAGCCAAAGACACCTGAGCCAAAGACACCTGAGCGACGAAGATCTGGTCCTGCTCTACTACAACGAACCCGGCGCGCCGGGCGACGCGCGGACGCATCTGGTGGAATGCTCCGAATGCCGCGCCGCGGCCGAATCGCTCGCGCAGACGCTCGATGCCTGCAACGAGTGGAGCATCCCCGAGCCGGGCGCCGGCTTCGGCCGCACCGTTTGGGCCAGGCTGGCGCCGCGCCTGGAACTCCGCCGGCGGCCGCTTTTCGAGATGCGGGTCTGGCTGGTGGGCGCGGCCGCCGCGGCGATGTTGATCGCGGCGTTCCTGGCCGGGCGCGTCACCTCGCATCCGGCTCCGACGTTCACGGCCGCGCTGTCTCCGCAGGCGCGCGATCGCATCATCGCCATCTCCCTGGCCGATCATTTCGAGCGCGCGCAGTTGCTGCTGACGGAGGTCGCGAATATGAACGACGCCGACAGCGCGGAACTGGCCGCCGACCGGGCGCGATCCAGAGACCTCGCCAACGAAGGCCGGCTGATGCGGCAGGTCCTGCTGACCGATCCGGAGAACGCGGGCATGTTGCCGCTGCTCGAAGAAGTCGGGCGGTTTGTGGTCGAGGTGGCCAATGCGCCGGATCGCATGAACCCGGCGGACATCGGCGATCTGAAGCGGCGGATCGATGCCGAATCGCTGCTGTTCAAGGTCAGGATCATCGAAGCCAATCTGCGAAGTTCGAATACCCAAGGAAAATTATCATGAAGCCATTTCGTATTTATCTGTTCGCGCTGGCCTGCGCGCCGGCGTTCAGCCAGACGCCTTCCCCATTCAGCCAGACGCCTTCGCAGTACAACGCTCAGTTGGACGACCTGAAAGAGCGATTGCTGTCCGCCTCGCAGATGATCGCGCAGGCCAACCTGCACGTCAAGCCCGGAGTCTTCGATCGTTCCGGGTTCGACTACGACAGGGGGATGAATGCGCTCGATAACCGCAAGTATGAGGATGCTGTCCGAAGCTTCGACAGCGTCATAGCGGCGAAAACTCCGCGAGCCGAGGGTGCGCTCTATTGGAAGGCCTACGCGCTGAACCGCCTCGGACGGCGTGACGATGCGCTTGCGGCCATCGCCACCCTGCGGCGCGATTATCCGAAGAGCCGCTGGCTCAACGAGGCCCAGGCGCTCGAAGTCGAGGTGCGGCAAAGCTCCGGAAAACCCGTTTCTCCGGCGGATGAATCGAACGAAGATCTGAAGCTGATCGCGATCAACGGCCTGATCAACGCCGATCCCGAGCGCGCCGTTCCGATGCTCGAAAACGTTCTCAAAGGCGCTGCCGCGCCGACGGTAAAGGATCGCGCGTTGTTTGTGCTGTCGCAGAGCCCTTCCCCGCGCGCGCAGCAACTGCTGGCCGATTACGCGAAGGGGTCCGGCAACCCAGACCTGCAGATTCGCGCGCTGCGCTACCTCGGCATGGCGGGCACACCCGAGAAACAACAGTTGCTGGTCAGTGTTTATTCGGGTACGACAGATGTGAACGTGAAGACAGCCGTTATCCGGGCGCTCTTCATTGCGGGCGCGGCAGGAAAGCTGGTGGATCTCGCGCGCAAGGAGCGCGACCCGCAAATGAAGGTGGACATTGTGCGGCAGCTTTCGCTGATGGGCAACAAGGAAGCCACCGATTACATGATGGAGATATTGAAATGA
>JASHSD010000940.1 GCA_030036985.1 Bryobacteraceae bacterium | reverse complement strand
TACAACGTCCAGTCGTCCGATCTTGTGATCCTGTACGAGGCTCCCGCCTCTGGATCGCCAGCCGTCGCACCCAACATCAACTTCCAGCTCCCGCCCAGTCCCACCGCTGGCGAACGGCACACCTTCAAGGACGCCACCGGATCCGCCGGATGTGACTCCGACGGAGACGGCCTCATGAACTACAGCTTCGAGATCTTGCCGCAGTCCGGATCGTCCATCGAGAACGTCCAGATATGGGTCCAAGGCGGATGCGCCACCGGCACGACGCTCGAGTACGACGGAACGACCTGGTGGGACGTGAGCGACATCCTGGCGCTGTACTACCCCGCGCCGTGGCCGCAAAGAATCCCGCTACTCGCCTAGAATTCCAGACCTGAGGGCCTCGGCGACTTCCTCGGACCGTGACGGAAGCTGCCGGGCCCACAGGGATGACTCCACTTCTTTCGCCGCCCCATCGAAGTCTCCCGCCGCGAGCGCGGCGATCATGTTCTTGAATAGAGCGAACCCAGCCATCCCGACGTTGACGGCCATGTCGGTGACTGCCGCGCGCCGCGCCTCGTTGAGCCCCTGGAACCATGGGTATTCCTGGGTCAGCGCGATCTCCGTGACCTCCAGGTCATTCCCAAGCAGGTACTCCGCCTCTTCCCTGGTGATCCCGTGGGTATCGAGCGCGCGGCCGTAGCCCACGGTCGGGTGGCCGACCAGGGTGTACCCTGGGACTACCAGCTTCCCCGTGGCATCGTCGTAGCAGAACTGCCCGAACCCCTCGTCCTTCTCGACCATCGGCTCTGACGCGTCATTTCCCACTGCCGCTCCTGATTCTCTCGACGAGCACGTGCATCTCCTCGAGCTTGGTCTGAAAGACATCGAACCGCCTCTGGGACTGCTGGTTGATGTTCTTCACCGCGGTCATTGCCGATGCGAGTCTTTGGGCCTGCCTGAGCGACTCGGCCTCTGCCTCCTTAACGGCGTTCTCGATCTTGACCTTGAGGAGCTGGAAGTCGGAGCTCACCCGCTGCATCTCGAGCTTGAGATCCTGCTTCACGGCCTCGATCTTGGCCTGGACTGCGTCTTCCTTGAGCTTCCCGTTTTCCTCTGCTCCCGCCACGTACCGCTTGACCATAATATGGCCTGCAAGGCTCAGTAAGCCCCCGAAAACACTGATGACCGCTGCCCCGATCATGGCCCAGCCATTGTTGGTGTGGAGCTCCAGCGGCATGTCCATCAGCAAGGTCTCCGGCGCGCGCGGGCGAGTTTTATCCGCATGATGGAGTTCGCTTGCTCGAGCGCGACGATTCGGTCTTCGAGCGCGCGAGTAACTTTGCAGAGGTGCTCCAAGAACCAATCCGCGGACTCGTGGTTCTTCTGAATGAAATATGCAGCCAGTGCACTTGGGGAGATGGTGAGGGCCTCCCCGACCCGATGCTGTGGGTCAATTCGCCGGAGGTACTGTACCAGGTTGAGGAAGCCCTCTCTCTGTTCTTCGGAATCCCACGGGAAGGCTTTACACCACTTTACAAGGCGGTCGTCCCGGCTCATTGGAAATTCAGGGTTAGCTCTAACAACGCCGGGCCGCCGACGCCGCCGTTGCATCCGTTAGATCCTGCTGTTCCTCCGGTTCCTCCGGCGGAAAGGCTGTAGGTGTACGCCGTTGAGATGTCGTATTGAGGAATTGTGCAGTCGCTATATGCTCCTTCCCCTCCGCCACCACCAGACGATCCGGCGGCCTCCATTCCTCCGCCCCCACCGCCAGCTCCGTCGGCACCGGCGGCGCCGACTCCACAAGAGCTTCCACCGTTCGCGTAACCGCCGCCGCCGCCGCCGCCGAATGGAGAAGACGCGCCGGCTCCCCCGCTATTAGCCTGCACACTCGAGCTAATTCCGCCGGTTCCTGTCGCTCCATTGCGCTGATTGCAGACGACTCCGCTTGGCAGTGTTCCGCTTGGCGTCCCTCCAGTTCCGCCTACGATCGTGCTTGAGCCAGCCTCCCCGGATCCGCTGACGATCGAATAGCTGCTCCACTCGAACTGAGATGCACTCCCATTCCCAGCGCTTGATCCGTTGCCACCCCATCCGCCGCCGCCGGAGCCCTGCAGTATGACATGGATATTGTTTGGTTGAATAAACGACGAAAACGTGATCGTGCTGTCTCCGGTTCCGCTAGCTTTGGTTAGGGTTCCAGACGAAGAAGGAGAACAAGAGCTGGTTGGGTTCGTGTACAGAATCGTCGCTGACGATACGGTCGAGTAGACCGTGAAGGTGCAAGAATTATTGGTGTACGTGGCTCCAGATGTCGCGTTCGCTGACGTGACGTTGAACGCATATGGCGTGTAGTAGGTTCCGCTAGAGCTGCCGACTAAAACCACCATCATTGGCGAATAGATGATTGGAACTGGCGCAGCCCATGTGCCGTCTCCGCGCCAGAAGGTCGACGAGCTCGCCGCAGTTCCGGAGTCAAGATTCGTGACTGGAAGGTTCCCGGTGACGTAGGAACTCGATGCGAGATTAAGAGCCCCGACGCTCCAAGTCCCCGAGGCGACCTGAGCGGCGCCGGTGGAGCTCGATGAATTGATTCCGGTTCCCCCGTAGAGAGCCGGAAGATCCGCGAAGAGGAGTCCGGAGGACGAGCTCGTGGCGTAACACGCTCCAGCTGACTCTCCGGTGACCGCGGCCGAGCTGCCAAGGCTCACCTGTCCCCACTTCGGAATGTTCCCAGAGCTGGGCATGACCCAGACCTGATTCGCAGACTTCGCGAATGCATTCGAGGACGTCAATGCCGCAATGATGAAAATCAGTGATTTCCTTAACATCATTCCGCTCCTACGAGGAACCAGTTACCGTTTCCATCGGCCTGGTACGTCTTCGAGTCTCCCGCGACCAGCGTGTCCGAGCTCGCGCCTTCCAAAGTGTCGCTTCCGGTCGGAAGGAGGTTCACCACGTTCGATGATCCGAAGCTGGCGTTTTTCAGCGTGACTTTATATCCAGCATTCGACGCCGACGCTGGGAACGTGAAATTGAATCCGGCACTGGTCACGTTGCAGAAATACGTGGTGACCGGCTGCGCGCCGGTGGTGTTTCCGGTGATCGTCGCGACCGTGTTCGGCGAGTAGACTTGCTGGTCGAACCACTCGATCCATTCGTTGATGGTGTACAAGAGCCAGTTGTCGTAGTCGGGGATCGGCGACTGACTCGGCGTATATCCCTGCTGCCAGATGTCGGTCGGCGGCTGGGTGATCTGCGTCGACAGTCCCTGGGTCCACTGCGGGTACGCTGACGGGCGTGTAGCCATTACCGGTATCCTAGCCTACCTGGTCGTGTTGTTGAAGCTCAACGCGCAGTAGGGAGCCCCGACCGAGGCGTCTGGCGCGTAGGAGTAGGCTCCATATCCTCCGACCCACGGAGCCGGGCCCGCGCAGGAGAACACGCCATTGGCGTTGGACTCGGCCGTCGAGACATACGTCAGCGCGATGCCGCCCCCCAGTGCCTCCTCGATGATCTGCTCAATGATGGGGTAGAGCGACTCGCTCGTCTGCGGGTTGACTACTCCGAACGCGATCCACCCGCTGCGGGTCTGAGCGCCTTCCGGAGGAGGAGGCTGAGAATTCGGATCCTTCTTGAAGACATACTGCGCCTGATAGAGGGTCTGGACGATGTTGAGCATCGCCGCTGAAGTCGTATCGCTGAAGTTCTTGGCGATCGTCCCTACGATGAAGACGTAGTACGTCGCGTCATCAAGGCCGTTCCTGGAGATCCCGACGATCGCCCCGATGACGTCTAACTGCGCTCCATAGGCGTAGGAGAGCTGGCGGTACTGGATCATCGGGAAGAGGGCGTTCTCGATGAGCTGCGCGTGCTCAACGAATATGTTGATCAGCCCTGTGAGCCGCTGGCGCCCCTTGAACTGGGAGATGATGAGGTTCGCCACATCCGAGACGTAGGTGGTGATCTGCGTGATCACGTGTAGGACACCACCACGTTGAACTGCTCGAAGAGCCCCTGCTGCTCCGGCTGGAGCTGCACGTTCGTGTTCGATGATGGGTTGGCCGTGATGCCGAAGCTGATGGTGTAGCTGACGATCCCGGGAACGGCGTTGAACGCGCCAACGAGCCCGTTCGTTCCGAACCCAACTATGAGGCCCCCGATGGCGATGGCGTCGCCGATCGCCAGGATGTCCTGCTGGATCTGTCCGACAAAGGACGGCTGCCACTGCGCCTGAGCGTTGACCCCGCTGCTCGGGTCTCCCGGGGTGTTGTAGGTGTCCGTCACCAGGGCTATCGACACGTAAACTGGGATCTGGGTCGGACGGCTGAACGAGATGTTCACCAGGTTGTCGTACTGGTCTAGGACCTGAACCGTCGTCGATCCGTAGGTGTTGATCCCGGCCGGACCAGCGGAGAGGATGGCGTTGGCGATGTCCGTGTCGGCTCCCCCTTGGGCGACGATCTCGAACGACCCCGGTGGACGGCCGAACGCGATGGAGCCTGACTCCCCGGTGGTGTCGTTCACGACCGCGGCCAGGGGGACCGCCTGGGAGCCGTTCGAGCCGTTCCAGTCGATGACGAATCCGAACGTGGAGTCACCTGTGACTAGCGTATCGCTGAATCCGGTGAGCGCCTGGAGCGCAGACTCAACCGCCGCGGCGTCTGCTGTCCCAGAAATGGACGACGTTGTCTGGCCATCCACGCTGATCTCGAACGCACCACTGGATGGAGCAGCGTCGAACGTCAGGACCTGCTGCGCCGCAGCTGTGGTGTTCTGAAACCCTATGCACGCCGTGACCCCGGACACGGCCGAGACCTTCTCTATGATGGAGTCCAGCGGACCGTTCGCGTTCTCAGAGAGGCTGTTCGCCCGTCGCTGCATCGCCTGAGTGTCGTCCTCCGTATTGCTCCCATCCACGCAGTCGAGCTCGTTGTAGACGGCGGACCACCCAGCGACCGGGCTCGCTATGGAGTTGATCGATCCAGCGGCGACGAAATTGGGGCCAGTGGCCGTGCACGTCGCGGACACCGGTGACACCCCGGTGGTCCCGTCTCCGATCCCGACGCCCTGCGTGGTCATGACGGCGTTCGTGTTCACCACGGTGGACGAGTTCATGAGCGTGCTCGATGCGACGGAGAACTGGGGCTGCTGCTGGGTCTGCGTGGACGGATTGGACCCGACGGGCGAGTTCGCTCCGAAGCTGAAAGTAATACCGGTCACGAACCCTGAGGCCCCCATGTCCGTGAACGGGTAGTACTCCTCCTCGGAGTCGTAGAGGTTGTTCACCGCGGCCTGGACGGAGTCGGTCGGGGTGATCGTAGCGGTCGTCGTGTTGGCTGTGATTGTCGTGAACGGGTTGCAGATCGACCCCCAGGATATCGTGTAGGCGCCGGACGACCCCGACACAGTTGCGCCTGAGTACCCAGAAAGCGCCTGGATTGCCGCCTGGATTGCGGCAGCGGTCGGGTATGCGCCTGGGCAGGATATGGCTCCGGTCGTGAGTGCCGCACCAGCCTGCGTCAGGGTGAGCTCGAACGACGAGCTCGACGCCGGCGTGGACCCGATGGAGATCTGGGTCTGGTTCGCCAGAGCGTTGTAGGGGATGGATCCGGTGGTCAGTGTGTTGAGGACCGAACCGCTGTACGGATTCCCGGCCAGAACGGGCCCCTCGGTGAACGAAAGGGTGTACGCCCCGGACGTCGGGGTGATGGAGAAGAAGAGGCTCTGGACGCAGTCCACCGCGGCGCCGATGGTCACCGCGGCGTCGAGGGTGAACTGGACGGGCGGGCTCGCCGATGTCTGGACCGTGGAGCCCTGCGCTATCGCGGTCCCCGGAGTCCCAGCGACGACCATTCCGTACAGGATGAGTCCGTTCGACTGCGTCACGGCGTCTGGCTCGGTAACCGTGGCCGTGGCGTTCAGGCGCTTCAGGTTGTTCAGGGCGAGGATGTTGTCGACCGATGTCCCCTCGGCCCCCTGCACCGTCTGCATGTTGTAGATGGTCTCCCCGAGGGACCACAGGAGGGCGAGCGGGTAGCTGAAAACGCCGATGAAGAGGCCGATGATCGCCCTCGCGGCCAGGTTCACGTTCTGCCCGAACGTGGACTGCGCGCGCGTCTCGAGGTCGCTGATGACGTCGGACTGCTGCATCGGGATGAAGCCGGTGGATGTCAGGCCGAACTGCTGGTCAGCCATCAGGATGAACCCCCCGTGAGAAGGTTAATGCTTCCGGTATAGTCAACTACGCCGGACGTGGTCATGCACGAGAACGAGATCTGAAAGGTCCTGGCGGCGAGGTTCGGGGTGAACGAGTAGGACATGATGGACAGAACCCCTGGCACGCCGGCGATGACGTTCTGAATGATTGCGTCGATCTTGGACTGGTCCGGGTTCTTCACCAGGATCTGCCCGAAGAAGTCGATCCCCTCGGTGATGTCGAGATACCACTCCCCGAGTCCGAGCCGGAGCGCGGTCAGGATGTCCTGCTGTATCGGGTTCGTGCCGGCCGGGTTGGCGTCGCTCGTCAGGACGAAGTCGTTGTTCTGCATCAGCAGGTCGCCGTAGGTGGGGCTCGAAGGGTTCAGGTCCAGGCTCAGGTCGACCACTAGCTCACCGTCCCTGTACCGGTCGTTACGGCGCCGCTCCCGCTGCACGGACCGCCGCCCGATGGGGCGACGAGGTCCGACGGAGTGACGGCCAGTGTTCCTGGATTCGCCTGGGCGTTTGACTTGATGTAGGTCGTGTCGGCCGAGAAGAGGGTCTCGAAGTAGGACTTGAGGGTGGACTGCTCGGACGACGACAGTTTGGAGAAGTTCGGGTTCGCCGAGGCCATAGCGCTGTAAACCGCGTCGCCGCGGTCGGTTCCGTTCATGGCCATTTAGTCGCTCCCCATCAGTGAGTCCAGGTTATCGCGGATCGTCTGCAATTGCGATACGGTGGAGGCGATGAACGGCTGCGGCCCCAGCGCGGTCATCGTGAAGGTCTGGTTAATCAGAACGTTGAGCAGCGAGTCCAGGACCGACAAGAGCTCGTTATTCGAGTTCTTGAGCTCGAACGTCCCGGCCGACTGGACCTTGAGCACCGCCTTCCCGTTGGTGACGACCAGGTCGCTCGTGGAGTCATTGGTCTGGTTCGGGAACGGGACCAGTCCTGGGACGAAGATGGCGTCCGACAGGTCGTGGGAGCGGGAGTC
>JASHSD010000939.1 GCA_030036985.1 Bryobacteraceae bacterium | reverse complement strand
CGATATTGACGTGCGGTTTGCTGCGATCAAATTTCTCTTTTGCCATTGCGCCAAATCTCCTTGAAAACTCCTACTTGGTAACCTTTCCCTGAACCCGCGCCACGATCTCTTCGGCGATGTTCTTCGGCACTTCCTCGTACCGCGAGAAGTGCATGGTCGAACTGCCGCGGCCCTGCGTACGCGAACGCAGCTCCGTTACATAGCCGAACATCTCGCTCAACGGAACGCTGGCTTTGATGATCTGCGTAGTGCCGCGGATCTCGGTTCCTTCAAGCTGGCCGCGCCGGGAAATAATGTCGCCGTTCACCGGTCCCATGTATTCTTCCGGCACCACGACCTCAAGCGCCATGACCGGCTCAAGCAGCACCGGCTTCGCTTTGCGCATCGCTTCCTTCACGCAGATCGACGAGCAGATCTTGAACGCCATTTCCGACGAATCGACATCGTGATAAGCGCCGTCGAAAACCGTGACCTTCACGTTTTCCACCGGGTAGCCCGCAAGAACTCCGCCTTCGAGAGTCTCGACGACGCCCTTCTCGACAGCGGGAATGAATTCCTTCGGGATCACGCCACCCTTGATATCGTTGACGAACTCGAAACCCTTATCCGGATTCGGCTCGACCCGCAGACTCGTGCGCGCATACTGACCGCGGCCGCCCGACTGTTTCTTGTGCGTATAGTCGTCCTCGGCCTTCGCGCGAATCGTCTCGCGATAAGCCACCTGCGGCTTGCCCACATTCGCTTCGACGCCGAACTCCCGCATCATGCGGTCGACGATGATTTCGAGGTGCAGTTCGCCCATTCCTGAAAGAATGGTCTGTCCGGTTTCGTTGTCCGTGTTGACGCGGAACGTCGGATCTTCCTGGGCCAGCTTCTGAATCGCCAAGCCCATCTTCTCCTGGTCGTTCTTGGTCTTCGGTTCCACCGCCAGTTGAATCACAGGCGTGGGGAAATCGATCGACTCCAGCACGATGGGATTCTCTTCGCTGCAGATGGTATCGCCCGTCGAAACCGTCTTCAAACCGACAGCCGCGCAGATATCGCCCGCGAGAATCTCCTGAATGTCTTCGCGTTTGTTGGCGTGCATGCGCAGCAGACGCCCCACGCGCTCTTTGCGGCCCTTGGCCACATTGAAAATCGACTCGCCCGCGTTCATCTTGCCCGAGTACACCCGGAAGAACGCCAGCTGACCCGAAAACGGGTCCGTCATGATCTTGAAAACCAGCGCCGCGAAGGGTTCGCTGTCCGACGCCTTGCGGGTCAACTTCACGTTCTTGTCGTCGATAGCCGACCCTTCGACGTCGGGAATATCGAGCGGCGACGGAAGGTAATCCACTACCGCATCCAGCATCGTCTGCACACCTTTGTTCTTGAACGCCGACCCGCAGATTACGGGGAAAATCTTCATGGCGATGGTCGCCTTGCGGATGCCCGCCTTGATTTCGGCAATCGTCAGCGGCTGGCCTTCCACGAACTTCTCGAAAAGCTTGTCGTCGAATTCCGATACCGCCTCGATCATCTGCTCGCGATAGACTTTGGCTTTTTCCAGCAAGTCCGCCGGAATATCGATCACGTCGAATTTCGCGCCCAGCGTTTCGTCGCGCCAGATCACGGCCTTCATTTCGACCAGATCGACAACACCCGCAAATTTGTCTTCCGCGCCCACCGGAATCTGAATCGGCACGGGACGCGCGCGCAGACGTTCCACGATAGTGTCCACGGAGTGGAAGAAATCCGCGCCCACGCGGTCCATCTTGTTGATGAAGCAAATGCGGGGGACCGAATATTTGTCCGCCTGGCGCCACACCGTTTCCGACTGCGGCTGTACACCGGCAACGGCGTCGAATACCGCCACCGCGCCATCGAGCACGCGCAGCGAACGCTCGACTTCAGCGGTGAAGTCGACGTGGCCAGGCGTGTCGATGATGTTGATCTGCATGTCCTTCCAGGAAGCGGTGGTCGCGGCGGACGTGATGGTGATGCCGCGCTCCTGCTCCTGTTCCATCCAGTCCATCGTGGCGGTGCCTTCGTGGACTTCCCCGATCTTGTGCGATCTCCCCGTGTAATAGAGGATGCGTTCGGTGGTTGTCGTTTTACCGGCATCGATATGTGCGGCGATGCCGATGTTTCTCATCCTCTCGAGGGGTACTGTGCGTGCCATGGAACCGTGTTACCTGAACCTTTACCTGCTTCGAATCGTTACCAGCGATAATGCGCGAACGCTTTGTTGGCTTCGGCCATGCGGTGCACATCGTCGCGCTTCTTGATGGCTCCGCCCCGCAGATTGGCCGCGTCGTTGAGCTCGTTGGCGAGCTTGTCGGCCATGCCTTTTTCCGCCCGGCCGCGCGCATTCGAGAGAATCCAGCGAATGGCGAGACTGGTGCGGCGGTTCTGCGGCACTTCGATCGGAACCTGATAGTTGGCGCCGCCCACGCGGCGCGTCTTCACTTCGAGCAGCGGTTTCGCGTTCTCGACGGCCTTCTTGAACAACTTGATGGCTTCCTCGCCGCCGCCGCGCTCTTCCAGCTTGTGCATCGACGAATAGAAGATCTTCTGCGCGGTGGATTTCTTGCCGTCCCACATCATGGAACAGATGAACTTTTCGGCCAGGGTCGAATTGAAGACCGGGTCCGGAGCCACTTCACGATTGTCTGCGCCTCTGCGTCTGGGCATTTTCAGCGATCCTTAAGTACTGTTACTTCGTAGCCGCCTTGGGGCGCTTCGCCCCATATTTCGACCGGCTCTGTTTGCGGTTGGCGACGCCGGCGGTATCGAGCGCGCCGCGCACCACGTGATAGCGGACGCCGGGAAGATCCTTCACGCGGCCGCCGCGGATGAGCACGATCGAGTGCTCCTGCAGATTGTGCCCGACGCCGGGGATATAGGTGGTGACTTCGATGCCGTTGGTCAGCCGCACGCGCGCAACCTTGCGCAGCGCCGAGTTCGGCTTCTTCGGGGTCGAAGTGTACACGCGGGTGCAGACGCCGCGTTTCTGCGGACAGCTCTGCAACGCCGGACTCGCCGTCTTCCATGCGGGCGCCTGACGCCCCTTGCGCACAAGTTGATTAAAAGTAGGCACTAAAAATCCTTAACAACGGGCGAAAACTTTAAAACTGCGTCGGTCGATTCGAGCCGGTTTGAACTGCTAACCGCGCTCAGGCTCTGGACAGGCCCATGCTCGCTCACAGTGCAACGCTTTTACTACAGCGGTCTGTGGCGAACCTCGGGGCCTCGCACCGGCCGGATCTCCGACGCCGGAGATGGTAGCCGGAAGCTTTCAATCAAGCTACAGCCAAACCTTACCAAAATAACCAAACCGCAATGCGCGTGTCAACCGTGACGCGCACACGTATTGCGGCGGAACTAGTTGAAATCATACCACGAGCGGGGAACCGGGGACGAAACTCCGGAGTAATCCAGTCGTCAGGCGCGAATATTGTGGATCCGGACGGGAACCTCTCTTATTTTCACCACGATCAACGCTGTCATTTCAATTCCACCAGCGCAAGGGAATGCGGTTCCAGCCGGATGGGGTCGGAAATGCGGTGAACGGCGGGCGGGGCGAGGTGCGATGCCACGATCAGGCGGGCGGTCTGGTCCCGCGTGGGCGAATCCGGGCTGCCCATTCGGACCCATTCGTCCCGCGACGACCCTTTTCCGGGGCCTACCAGTTGCTCCGTGTACTTGCCGTGGCCACCCTTCAGTTTGAGGTAAATTATTTTTTCACCCCCCGTCGCGCCTGGCTCATCATAATTCCAGAACGCCGCGACTACGGTTCCGTCGGATCGCTTCGAAATCAGCGCGTCCTCCGAGGCGGACTCGATGCGGCGGTCTCCCAATTCATGAAGTAATTCGAACGCGCGGAAGGCCGCTTTGGGAATGCCGCGCTCGGCGATGAGTCCGAAGCCTCCGTAGAAAGGCGTCCGCACCACGCCCTGTTCTTCGAAGACATCGGAGAATGTCCAGTAAGACATCATCGACACGAGTCCGTCGCACGCGCGAATGGTGTTCGCCAGCCATGGTCCCATAAACGCGCTGTCCTCAATGTCGGTGCGATTCAGATAAGCGGCGTTGAACTCGGAGATGACGATCGGCGTCGAGGGTGCGCCCGAGTGCGCCACCCGATCGTGCACCTTCGTCAGCGCGCGCGGAACCATATTTTCGATATCGACCGGAGCATCCGTGCCGAACACGTCCTTCGGACTTTCGTTGCCGTAGATGTGCGTGGATACGAAATCGAAGGGCACACGGGCTTTGAGGCAATGCGCGATGAAGCGGTCGACCCACGCGGTCTGCGCGGTCGCCGGGCCGCCGACGCGAAGCTTCGGGTCGGC
>JASHSD010000938.1 GCA_030036985.1 Bryobacteraceae bacterium | reverse complement strand
CCTCCGGGGCCGCGATGTGCCGCTCGGAAATGCCGGTGCGGTCGACGATCCATTCGTCGTTGGTGTTGACCATTTTTTCGAGATCGGCATTTGTCAGGGTATCGGGCGGAACGTAGCACCCGACCGCGGAGATTACGGGTTTGATAGCAGCCATCTGAAAGGGAAGTTCTGTAATCTCTATATTATGGTGGATCGCGTTGAGATTCAGGAGAATTTTCTCACGCCGGTGAATATCGAAAGCGCGTTATTCTTCGAGTCGGCCGAGGAGATCTTCCGCAGGGTGCATCGCGAGCTGCGGCCGCGTACGCCCGCGCCCGCGATCGGGATCGAATACAAACGCTTCGCCAACGCCAACAGCGACATTCGTCTGGAGAACGGCGCCATCCGCGTGCGCATCACCGACCTGCTCGAAAGCGCGCCCGCGCCCGTGACGGAGGCTCTGGCCCACATCCTTCTGGGCAAGCTTTACCGCAAACCGGCGGCGGCGCAGTATGCGCATCGATACCGGCTTTATCTGAACCGCAAGGAGATGCGGCGGCAGATCAGTCTGGTGCGGCAGACGCGCGGCAGAAAGGCGCATTCGGGGCCGAGCGGGTCGGTGCATCATCTGGAAGAGATCTTCGAAGAACTCAACGGCAGGTATTTCGGCGGCATGATGGCGCGCCCGGCGCTGGGCTGGAGTCATATCCGGTCGAGGACGCGGCTCGGGCATTTCGATCCTTCGCACCACATGATCGTGATCAGCCGGATCTTCGACGATGTGCGCGTACCGCGGCTGGCCCTCGAGTACGTGATGTATCACGAGATGCTGCACCTGCACTATCCCGTGGATCACCGCGGCGCACGGCGTTGCGTGCATACGCCGGAGTTCAAGGCGCACGAGAAGCTGTTTCCGCAGTTCAGGGAAGCGAAGGCTTTGCTGAAAAAGCTGAGCGTGTGAGTTATCGGCGCGTGAGCTACTGAAAAGTCTGGTTCAGCAGACCGGCCAGACGGTAACCCGCTCGCGCGAGCTGCTCGCGAATTACAGGCACGGCCTTCGCCGCGTATGCGTCGTCGACAGCGATGTGCAGCTCGGCGACTCTGGCGCGCTCGGCGCTGCAGGCTTCGTCATCCGTCGGCGTGGCCGACGGAGGTTCCACGGGAATCGTGGGTTTCAGATCGCCGTACGCGACGGTTTCGGCCAGGGTGTGCCCCTGCCATGCCCATGCGAGAACGTCGGGCCTGGATTCTCCCCAACCGGACCAGTGCGCGGCGAAATCCTGGTCGAGATTCGCGGCATAGGTGGCCTGAGTGGATTTCGTGTTCGCCAGTTCACGCTGGATCAATTGGGTGTCCCAGATGCTGTGGAGATTGCGTGGCTTTTCGTCGGTGAAGTATCGAACGCTTGTGCAGTTGGCGCCCTGATCCCGATTCTCGACATCATGCAGCGGCTGCGCGATGTCGCCGACGAAGTGGATCACGTAGCGCAGCGCCTTCGCCCGCGCGGCCGGGGCCTGCGTGGGATCGCGCAGGATCGCCCACTCGGCTTCGAGCGCGGTGACAACGCATCCGGGCTTGCGGTCCGGCAGCGGGGCGCACCACTTCAGCGCGTCTTGTTCAGGCACGACGCCCGTCTCTACCGCGCGCGGAATATCGATGTAGTGCCACTCGCCGTTCTTTTCGGTGTTGCGGATATCGTCGGCCCAGGTTGCGGCGTCGGCCATAGGGTCGTCGGGACGGTCCATGCAGTATCGTTTCAGTGCGGGATCGATCGGATTCTCGCGCAGCAGGCGGTCGACCGCCGCCGATGCGACAGGCGTCAGATGGGCGCGGGCGATGAGGGCTACCATCTGGTGACCCTCGCAACCCCATCCGAAAGCGGAACTCGCCATAAGCGCCAGAGACATTGCCAGCGAAAAGACAATGCGCATGGGTCGTTCTATTATTCCAGATGTTTATTTCGGACCTATTTCAGATGCCGGCGGAGCGTCCACGCGTCGGGCCGGGTGTTCTCGCGCTCCAGCTTCTTCCAGTCGTCGTCGACGTCGATCAGTTTGCCTGTCAGGTGGTTCGAACGCTCGGAAGCGAGGAACAATGCCAGCTGAATCTGCTTTTCCGCGGGGACGCCGCCGGTCATGCGCGTCTGCTCGGCCTGCTCGATTTCCGTCGATCCGGCCAGGTCGTCTGCGTGGAGAATCTCGTCGGTCATGCTGGTGTAGGCGTCTCCGGGAGAAAAGCAGTTGATCTGGATATTGTGGTGCCGAACTTCCTCGGCGACGCTCTCGACGAAACGAACCACCGCGGCCTTGCTGGCGGCATAGGGCGCGAAATTCGGACGCGGCCTGGCGGCGGAGGCATCGGCAATGACCAGAATTTTTCCGCTGCGCCGCTGGATCATCTGGGGTAAGACGGTGCGGCAGGCGTTCATGACACCGATGACGTTGGTTTCGAAAACCTCTTTCCAATCCAGGGGACGCTGCTGAACGAACGGCCCGACCGGGCCAAGGATGGCCGCGTTCGCGATGAGCACGTGGACCGCGCCGTAAAGCTCATTCATGCGGTCAACGGCGTTCGAAAACTGCTCGCAATCGCGAACGTCGGCCCGAAAGCGATGCGCGACTCCGCCAGCATGGCCGATTTCAAGTTTGGTGACGTCGAGTTCGGCCTGGCTGCGGCCGAGCAGTCCGACGCGGAATCCGGCGCGGGCGAAGCCGATGGCCAGGCGCTTGCCGATTCCTCGTCCGGCGCCGGTGATCAACGTGGTCACGTGCTGGTCCGAGTGCAAACGGGTATTTTACCGCCAGGGCGCTTTCCGGATTCGAGGACAGGCCGCCCGCTCAGGCGGGCAGCAGTTCAGCCCTCCGAAGGCCGTTGGCCGGCACGGGCATATTCGCGTCCTGCACCGAATCGGCAGGGGCTCGCGCGCTCAGACGCAGCAACTCGTCCAACTCCGCCGGAGGTTTGGGACGGGCGAAGAGAAAGCCCTGCATCTGCGTACACCCGACGCCGATCAACGCTCTGCGCTGACCTTCGGTTTCGACGCCTTCGGCGACGACGTTGAGTCCCAACCCCCGCGCCACGCCGATCATGGCCTGGACCAGCCTCCGGGCCAGATCGTCCGTATCGATGGATTGCACGAAAGACCGGTCAAGTTTGATGGAATCGAACCGGAGCCTGTGCAGATAGCTGAGCGAAGCATATCCGGTTCCGAAATCGTCGATCGAGAGCTGAACGCCGAGTTCCCGCAGCGCATATAACTGTCCCTGAGCCACGCTGCCCCGGCTGATCAGCATACCTTCCGTCAACTCGAGTTCCAGGTTGGCAGCCTGAATTCCATAGCGCCGCAGGCAGTCACCCACGGAGCCGGCAAAATCCGGCCGGCAGATCTGAACCGGCGACACATTCACGGCCACGGGCACCTGCCCGAGCCCGACAGACTCCCAAGCGGCCGCCTGCCGGCACACCTCCTCAATCACCCAGAGGCCGAGCGGAACGATCAGACCACTCGCTTCGGCAATCGAAATGAACTCGCTAGGCGGAATCAAGCCGTGCACCGGATGGTTCATCCGCACCAGGGCTTCAAACCCGACGATTTTTCTGTCGGAGCGCACCTTCGGCTGATAATGAACCACGAAATATCCGTGGCGAAGGCCGCGCCGTAATTCCTCCTCCATGCGCGCGCGATCCAGCACTTCGCCGCGGGCGGCGAAGGCCTGGACGCGATTTCTTCCGAGATCCTTAGCGTGGTACATCGCGGTATCGGCGGCCCGCTCGAGTTGCTCTGCCTCCCTGCCATCATCCGGGAAAATCGCGAACCCCACACTGGCGCCTGCCTCTACCTGCCGGCCCTCGATCTCGATCGGTTGCCGAATGGCATCGAGAATACGAGCGGCGATTTCGTTTGTCTCGGCCGTGTCCCGGAGATCTGTCACCACGGCAACGAATTCATCGCCACCGACGCGGGCGATTGTGTCCGCCGGGCGCAGAAGCGCCTTCATGCGCCGGGCGATCTCGGCCAGGACCAAATCGCCGACGCGGCGCGTGAACGCGTCGTTGATTTGTTTAAGGTGATCCACGCCGATAAACAGCAGAGCGAGCCTGGAGCCGAGCACCTCCGCCTCGGCCAGCGACCGGTCCAGACGTTCTTTATACAAGGTCCTGTCGGCAAGACCGGTAAGGGGATCGTGGAGTGCCTGAAAGCGGAGATTCTCGTTCACTCGGTTCTGATCGAGCGCGAGGCGTGCGAGATGGCTCCCCAATTGGCCAATGCAATCGTCGCAAGCGGCGAATCGGCCGGATTCCCGCAAAAAGAGCAGCAACACTCCCAGCGGTTGCGCCGAATCGCCGATGGGCCAGGTGCGGATCGCGGCCGGCGCCTGACCGCTCAACGATCCGACGAACGCTCTCCAGGCGGGGTCGCGGTCCGGCTGTTCCGTCTCGATACGCCTTCGCCACACGTCCGAAGGAAGAGAACAGGAATCCCGCATGGCCGACAACCAGTCCCCGGGCAAATCCGGCGCGGCCGCGATCTCAAATCCGCTCCCGGTCTTAAGGACAATGGCGCATAATGCATCCGGACATTGCGAACCAATCAAGCGCACCACCGCATCCAGCACGGCTCCCAGCGGTTGGTTGGACACGAGCATTTCGAGGACCCGATTACCTTCCAGCTCCCGCAACCTCTTGCTATCGAGTTCCCGCGTTCTTTCGGCGACATCCCTCTCGATGACGGTTTCGCGCCTCCGGTAGCGCCTCCATGCCAGGACGGCCGCCGTCATCAGAATAAGAGCGCGTCCGAACCAGAATCTGTCGGCGTTCCACCACCAACCGGGGTAAGGAAATCCCACAGCGGCGGCGAGGACAAGCGTCAAAAAGAGTAAGCCCGTCACTCGCGTGCCGAACGGTGGATGAGAACTGGTCGCGGTCATGAGTTTCTCACGGACGAACCTTCGCGAACTGCCTACGCCGCATATATCGGAATCCAGCCGCGGAAACTTTAGGGCATGACGAAAAGAATCGTACCAGTACGCTCAGCCGCGGCAGCATCCGTAGATATTGCCGGTTTCGGGCAAACAAAGCTGCCGACCGATAACTGAAGCTACGCCTTGATCACCAGATCGGCGGGCTTGACCTTGCTCTCGAACTGAACCTGCTTCATCAGGCACTGATTCGGGTCCTTGTCGGGGCGCCATCGCAGGAATTTTGTCCCGTGACGGAAGCGCATGCCGGTGAAGTGGTCGTATTGCACCTCGACCACAAGCTCCGGCCGAAGCGGCTCCCACTCCGCCGACCGATCCGTGCTCCATCGGCTGGGACCGCCGGGCGCGCGACCGGTAAATCCGGGCTTTTCGATCAGGCCCCGCAACTTGCGCGTCAGTTCCGCGCGTTCGGCGGTCGGCATCGACGAAGTAAATCCGACGTGATGCAGCAGGCCGTCTTCATACAGGCCGAGCAGGAGCGACCCGACCACATTGCCCTTCGACGCGTAGCGGAAACCGCCCACCACGCAGTCGGCCGAGCGAATGGTTTTCACCTTGATCATTGCCCGCTCGCCGGAAAGGTACGGCTGATCGATTCTTTTGGCGACGATGCCGTCAAGCTGCCCGCGCGTCATCCGCATCCAGCGCTCCGCCACGCGCGCCGTGCGCGTTCGCCGCGAGAGACGGACCGATGGGATCCCTCTGAAATGCTCGGCGTGCAGCGCTTCGAGGGCATTCCGCCGATCTTCCAGCGGCTTCGAAACGAGCGAATCGCCCTTTTCATCGACCAGCAGATCGAAGACGACGTATTGCGTCGGATGCGTCTGCGAAAGCGTCCGCACACGGCTGGCTGCGGGATGAATGCGCTGCAGGAGATCGTCGAATGACAGCCTGCCGTTCACGGAGAGGATGATCTCGCCATCCAGCACGAACTTCTTCGCCGAGGATTCCAGCAGCGCGGCAACGATTTCCGGAAAATAGCGCGTCAGCGGCTGTCCCGCCTTCGATTGCAGTTCCACCTCGTTCCCGCTGCGAAATGCAAGGCAGCGAAAGCCGTCCCATTTGGGTTCGTACTGCCATTCCGCGCCGGCGGGAAGCGCGGTTGCAAGCTTCGCTTCCATCGGCGGGAACGGCGTTTCGATAGGGAGCTTCAAAGAAATTGCTCCAGCCTCACCCGGCCTTTGGAAAGAAGAAGCGGCTTCCACAGATCGCCCACTCGTTTGAGGCGTTCGAGCATATTGTCGAGACGAAAGTCTTCCATCTCGATGCCGGCCTCGACTTCCTTCCAGGTGACGGGCGCGGAGACCGTCGCGCGAGGCTTCGGCCGCACCGAATAGACCGACGCCAGCGTGCGTCCCCATGCGTTCTGGTTGTAATCCACGAGCACATGTTTTTCCGGACGTTTGGCCACGCGGTACTCGGCCGTGATCAGTCCCGCATGCTTCGCTTCCAGTTCCTTCGCCAGGCTCTTGGCGAATGTCCAGACCTGTTTCTGCAACGGCCCGCGCACGATGGGCACATAGATGTGGATGCCGCGCGATCCCGTGGTCTTCGGATAACTCACGATCTTGCGTTCGGCGAGCGCGTCGCGCACCAGCAGCGCAGTCTTGCGGACGAGTTTGAAATCGGCGCCGGGCGTGGGGTCGAGATCGAAGTGGAGATAGTCGGGACGATTCACGTCGTCGCAGCGGGCGTACCAGGGATTCAGATCGATGCAGCCGAGATTGACCACCCACAGCAGCCCCGCGAGATTCCGGATCACCGGAAAATCGACCACGTTCGCGGAGGGATGCAGAATTTCACAGACTTGCAGCCACTCCGGCTTCGGCTTCGGCGCGTGTTTCTGGAAGAAGAAATCGCCCTCGGCGCCGTCGGGATAGCGCTTCATCACCATCGCGCGATTGTCGAGATGCGGCAGCAGCCAGGGCGACACGTCGGCGTAATACTGCAGCAGGTCGCGCTTAGTGACCCCGTCCCCGCGCCAGAAGACTTTTTGCAGATTGGTGAGCGTCACCTGCCCATCAGGCAAATCGAGATCGACGGATTTCACATCCCGCGGGATTTCGACATGACTCCGGGGGACCGCATGCGACGGAGCCGACATGGCGGAGTGGGACCTCAGGATTTCGACTTCTTTTTCGGGATTTTGGCGCCCGATTTCCGCGCTTCATTCAGCGCAATCGCCACCGCTTGTTTGCGGCTGGTCACTTTCTTTCCGCTGCCCGACTTCAGCTTGCCTTCTTTGTGCTCGTGCATGACCTTATGCACTTTGGCCTTCGCCTTGGATTTCGAAGCCGATTTCTTTGCAGGCATCCTTTACCCTCATGCGCAGATGCGCAGATGCGCAACGAAGCTGCTGCAATTATGGTTCCTTATCGACCCGCGCATCCCGTTCCGAGCCGCGACCGCGAGGGAGCGTTCCTTCGGGCGCCGGACACGGGCTGTTAATGTCACATCATCGCGTGAACCTTCTTCAGATCCGCCAGGAAGGCCGCGTATTCGGCATGACGCTGTTCTTCGGTGGGAGCGCGCAGAATCGCGGAGGGATGGATCGTCGAAGTGGCGTGCGGCGCCCACGGATGTTCCACGAACCGACCGCGCTCCTTCGTAACCCGCCACGCCGGTCCGAAGACGGTTTGCGCGGCGGTCGCGCCGAGGCAAACGAGAACCGACGGCTTAATGACCGCCATCTCCGCCTCGAGCCACGGCCTGCATGCCTTCAATTCAGTTCCATTCGGTTTCTTGTGAATGCGCCGCTTGCCGCGCTCTTCGAATTTGAAATGCTTCACCGCGTTCGTGACATAGACCGTGCTCCGATCAATGCCCACTTCGACAAGTGCGCGGTCGAGCATACGGCCCGCCGGTCCTACGAACGGATGCCCGTGGCGGTCTTCTTCGTCGCCGGGCTGCTCCCCGATGAGCACGATCGACGCCCGCGGCCGGCCTTCGCCGAATACGGCCCGCGTGGCATGTTTGTACAACTCGCAGCCGTGGCAGCCCTGCACCGCCTCCTGCAGAATCGGCAGAGTCATCTTCGACGGCAGGAATTCGGCCGCGCTCATTGGCGTCTGCTAAATCAGCTTGTCGGGCGTGATCGGCGCCTCACGGATGCGCTTGCCTGTGGCGTGATAAATCGCATTGGCGATGGCGGCGGCCGCGCCCGTGATGCCGATCTCCCCGATTCCCTTCGCGCCGATCGGGCTGACGTGCAGATCGTCTTCCTCGATCCAGCTCACGTCGAAGTTGCCCACATCCGCATTGGTCGGCACGTGGTACTCGGCGAGATTGTTATTGACGACGCGTATCCGCCGCGGATCGTAGACCGTGTTTTCCAGCAGCGCCAGGCCGATGCCCCAGACCATGCCGCCGATGAACTGGCTGCGCGCCGTCTTGGCGTTGAGAATCTTTCCCGCGGCGAAGACGCCGGTCATGCGCGAAACGAAGATCTGCCCCAGGTCGGCATCCACGCGCACCTCGGCGAACTGCGCGCCGAAGGAGTACATCGAGTACTGCTTCTCCTGTTCGTTCTCCCGCGTTGAAGCTTCGGCTTCGACAAAAGGACGTCCGTTCCAGCCGTCCTTCGGCATCTGCGCCAGCTTATCCCGCAGCGCCTTCGCCGCTTCGTAGACGGCCGACCCCGTGCTCGCCGCGGTTTGCGATCCTCCGGAAACGGGCGTCGGCGGATAGCGCGTATCGCCCAGCCTGAAGGTCACACGCGCGACCGGAACGCCCAATGCATCGGCGGCGATTTGGGTCATGATCGTGTAGGTGCCGCCGCCGATCTCCTGTGTGCCCGCTTCCACCAGCACTTTGCCGTCGGAGTACATGCGCGCCCGCGCCGACGCCGGACTGCGCCGCGCCGGATAGACGGAAGTCGCCATGCCCCAGCCCACAAGCGTGTTGCCCTCGCGCGTGGAGCGCGGCTCGGGCTTGCGCCGCGACCATCCGAATTTCTCCGCGCCCTGCCGATAACACTCCCGCAGCGATTTACTCGACCAGGGAAGATTCTTGTTCTCGTCGCGTTCGGCGTAGTTCTTGAGCCGTAACTCCAGCGGGTCGATGCCGAGCTTGTAAGCCAGTTCGTCCATCGCGACTTCAAGCGCGAACGTGCCTGGCGCTTCGCCCGGCGCGCGAGTGTAAGACGGCGTGCCGATATCGGAACGAACAACCGCCTGCAGAGTCGAATTGTTCGGCGTTGAATACAGCATGCGCGTCGGCAGCGATGCCGGTTCGACGAATTCGTCCATGGTGGACGTGTGCGAGAGCACGTTGTTGCGCAGCGCGGTCAGCGTTCCGTCTTTGGCCGCGCCCGCCGAGATGGTCTGGCGCGTTTCGGTCCGGCAACCCACCGGGCCGAACATCTGCGGTCTTCGCAACACCAGCTTCACGGGGCGATTCACGCGGCGCGCAGCCATCGCGCAAATGACGCTGTGCGACCAGGTCGGGCCTTTACTGCCAAAACCCCCGCCGACAAAAAGCGAGACTACCCTCACGTTTTCCGGCGGAATGCCCAGCAGCGAAGCGACGCGCTTTCGGTCGCCGAAGATCCCCTGTGAAGTGTCGTAGAGCGTGAGCTTGTCGGGTTCGTCCCAGACGGCGATGGTCGCGTGCGGCTCCATCGGCGAATGCGTGTGGAAGGGCGTCGAGTAGATCTCCTCGAAGCGGAAAGCGGCGGATGCAAGGCCGGTGGACACGTCGCCGCGGTCGCTTTTCGCCGGGTCGCCCGCGCCGCCCATCTTCTTAGGTACGTAGGCGTCGGCCCTCTCCAGCGCGATTGAAGGCTTCAACGCTTCATAGCGCACGACCACGCGGTCGGCCGCTTCGAACGCGGCTTCCAGCGTTTCGGCCACGGCGACCGCGATGGGCTGGTTGCCGTAATAAACGCGGTCGTTCTGGAACAATTGCAAAGCCCGGTCGGCTGGCGAGCTTGGATCCACTTTCATGGGATCCTTCGCCAGCGGCAGCCGGCTTTTGTGACTGAGCACGGCGAGCGTCCCCGGCACACGCTCGGCCGCGGAAGTTTCGAGCGACGCGATGCGGCCCTTGGCGATGGTGCTTGTGACCAGAACCGCGTGCACGAGACCAGGAATGTTCTGGTCGGCGGTATAAATCGCGCGGCCCGATACCTTGATCCTCGCATCAACCCGATCCAGAGGCTCTCCGACAGATTCCGCCATTCGATTACCCTCGCTGACTTGCCGTGGTGAGCGCCCTGACGACCGCTCGCTTCGCCAACTCCACTTTGAACCCGTTATACCGATGCGGCTTCGCGCCTCTGACCGCGATCTCCGCCGCCTCGCGAAAGACAGCTTCTGTCGCCGGCCGATTGACCAGCGCTTCTTCCGCTTCGGGAACGCGCCATGGCTTCGGCGCCACTCCGCCCAAAGCGAAGCGAGCCTGGCGGATGTGTTTATCGGGCGCGAGATCCACCAGCGCCGCTACTGAAACCAAAGCGAAGGCGTAGGAATTCCTGTCCCGCACCTTCAGATAATGCGAGCCGGTTACGGTTGGCGTCGGCACTTCAATCGATGTGATCAATTCGTCCGGCTTCAGATCATTCTCGATGTGCGGGGTCGCCCCGGGCAGTCGGTAAAAACGATCGAGCGAAATCGTGCGCTCGCCCCGCGGCCCCTGCACCACGATGCTCGCGCCAAGCGCGCTCAGCGCAATCGCCATATCTCCCGGATACGTCGCAATGCAGTGATCGCTGCCGCCAAGAATGGCGTGGATCCGGTTGTAGCCCTGTATCGCCGCGCATCCCGATCCCGGCACGCGCTTGTTGCACTCCGCGTAGCTCGGATCGTAGAAGTAGAAGCAGCGGGTTCGCTGCAGCAGATTGCCGCCGGTGGTCGCCATGTTGCGGATCTGCGGTGAAGCGCCGGCCAGAATAGCCTCGCTCAGCACCGGGCATTTCGCCAGCACCAGCGGATGCGCCGCTACTTCGCTGTTGCGCGTGAGAGCGCCGATGCGAATTACGTTGCCGCGTTCCTCGATCTGCGTCAGCGGCAGCCGCGTGATGTCGACCAGATGAGCGGGTTTCTCCACGCCCATCTTCATCAGATCGACCAGATTGGTGCCGCCGCCCAGAAATTTGGCCTCGGGAAAACGACGCTCCTGCGCGATCGCCTCGCCGACGTCGTCGGGCCGCGAATATCCAAAACGTCTCATCCGCGCTGCTCCACCGACCGGATCGCCGCGACGATGTTCGGATAAGCCCCGCAGCGGCAAAGATTGCCCGACATGCGCTCGCGAATGTCCTCATCTGTCATGGTCTGTTTCGTGTTGAGGCTGACCGCGCTGGGCATCCCCGAACGCACCTCTTTCAGCATCGCCACCGCCGAGCAGATCTGACCCGAGGTGCAGAATCCACACTGAAATCCGTCGTGCTCGATGAACGCCTCCTGCATGGGATGCAGTTGTCCGCCCGAGGCAAGGCCTTCGATGGTGGTGATATGGCGGCCGTCCTGAGTTATCGCCAGCGTCAGGCACGAAAGCACGCGATTGCCGTCGGAGAGCACTGTACACGCCCCGCATTGGCCGTGATCGCAGCCTTTCTTCGTGCCGGTGAGATGCAATTGTTCGCGCATCAGATCGAGAAGTGTGACACGGGGTTCCAACTGCAGGTCATGCCGATGGCCGTTGATCGTGAGCGAGCAGTTCGCCGTATCGGCGGGCCCGCTGACCGGCGCTGCCTCGGCTACCGCGCCACCGTAGAGGCTCGCCGCCGCGACCGTTACGCCGACGAAATCCCTGCGCGTAATATCGTCTTCGTGAGCGCTCATGAGAATGCCGTTGCATGATGCAAGCGGTGCGCCAGAGTGATAATTGTTTCCATATGCCCATTTCACGGCGAACGTTCCTGGCCGGATCCGCGGCAACTATTCCTTTGGCCGCCGGCCTTGGTCCGCCAAACATCCCCGTCGGGCTGGAACTTTACTCCGTACGCGCCGAACTGTTGAAAGACACCCTCAGCACGGTCAAGTCTGTCGCGAAGATGGGCTATCAGGTGGTCGAGTTTTACGCGCCTTACTTCAACTGGTCGATCGAATATGCGAAACAAGTGCGCGGCGAGTTGGACGACGCGGGCATCGTCTGCCATTCCACGCACAACAATGCGCAGTCGTTCACTCCGGAGGGATTGAAGAGGGCCGCGGAGCTGAATCAAATACTGGGATCGGAGTACGTGGTGATGGCGAGCACAGGTCTTGTCGATAACCTCGACGGCTGGGAGCGACTCTGCGATCAGCTCAACCAGGTCGTCGAGACGCTGAAGCCGCTCGGATTGCGTTCGGGCTATCACAACCACGAAACCGAATTCACGCCCATCGCCGGCAAACGCCCCATGGAAATCATTGCCGCCAAAACGCCGAAGGATTTCACGCTGCAGCTGGATGTGGGAACCTGCGTCGCGGCGAAATCCGATCCGGTCGCGTGGATCGAAGCCAATCCGGGACGCATCCGCAGCATCCACTGCAAGGACTGGGCGCCGGGTAAGGACAAGGGCTATCGCGTTCTGTTCGGCGAAGGCGTTTCGCCGTGGAGGAAGATCTTCGCGGCGGCGGAATCGACCGGCGGGGTGGAATACTATCTGATCGAACAGGAAGGCAGCCGTTTCCCCGAATTGGAAGCCGCGAAGCGTTGCCTCGATACGTGGCATGAGATGCGTGGCTGAGATGAAAGCCTGATGCTGCTCTTCGTCGCGGCCGACCCGCGTGAGTGCACAGAACTGGTGTCGCAATGGCAGGGAGTCCGGAAGCTTTCGCTTGCGGTGAACTGGGCGCGCGCAGGTCTGTGGAAGGGGCGCGAGACTATGGTGGTCGCCAACGGCGCCGGCGTCGATCGGGCATTCGCTGCCGTGCTGGTGGCGCCGAAGCCGTCCGCGATCTGCAATATCGGCTTTTGCGGCGCGCTGGACGAAACGCTTAAGATCGGCGATGTCGTTGTAGCGACGGCGGTGCGGGACGTCGCCGGCGATCGCGTGTATGAGACGCTGGTACCACGTGGTATGAAAGCGGCCGATTCGGCCGTGGTGGCTTCGATCGATCATGTGGCGCAGACCGCGGCGGAAAAACGGCAGCTGCG
Organism: Bryobacteraceae bacterium; assembly: GCA_030036985.1. Lineage (GTDB taxonomy): Bacteria > Acidobacteriota > Terriglobia > Bryobacterales > Bryobacteraceae > BOG-234. Next base: position 2,094 of record JASHSD010000938.1, on the reverse strand, counting down.
CGCGACAGGGGCATCTGTCGTGGAAATGGAAGCGGCGGGCGTGGCGCGCGCGGCTGAAGATTTCGGTCTGTCCTTCTATTGCGTGCGCGTGGTCAGCGATCTGGCCGGCGAAGATCTCGAAAACGATTTCAATGCCGCGCTGACCGAAGATGGCCGTTTCAGCGTGGCGCGGCTGATTTCAGGCGCTCTGGCGAATCCCGGCAAGCGATTCGGCGAACTGCGCGAGTTGCGGAAACGGACCGCCCTGGCGGCAAAAAATTTGGGGGACTTCCTTGGGGAGTGCGGTTTCCAGTAATGTCGAAAAAATGCGGGCCGCCGTGTATCGCGGCGACAGCGTCGTCTCGGTAGACGAAGTCGAGAGGCCGAACATCGGCGATCGCGAGATCCTGATTCGCGTCGAGGCGTGCGGCGTCTGCCACACCGATCTGAAGAAGATCGAATATAACCTGCTGGCGCCGCCGCGTATCTATGGCCACGAAACGGCGGGCGTGGTTTCGCATGTCGGCCGCGAAGTGACGAAGTTCCGGCCGGGCGACCGCGTCATTGTCTTCCATCACATTCCCTGCGGCGAGTGCTTCTACTGTCGGCGGAAGCTGTACGCGCAGTGCACCGTCTACAAGAAAGTGGGCGTGACGGCGGGATTCGAGCCGGCGGGCGGCGGTTTTTCGCAGTATGTGCGGGTGATGGATTGGATCGTCGAACGCGGCGTGGAGAAGATTCCCGAGGGCGTGCCTTTCGAAGTCGCGGCGTTCGTCGAGCCGGTGAACACGTGTTTGAAAGCGGTGGAGCAGTGCGATCCGCGCGCCGACGATGTGGTGCTGGTGCAGGGACAGGGGCCGATCGGGCTCTTGTTCACGATGTTGCTGAAGCTGCGCGGCTGCACTATTGTTGCGACCGACACCATTCCGCGCCGGCTGGATCTCGCCAAACAATGCGGGGCGACGTTCGCGATGGACCCGCGCACCGAAAACGTCGCGGCGAAGTTGAAAGAGCTGACGCAGGGCCGCGGTGCCGATATGGTTTTCGTCGCCACGAATGTGAGGGGTGTGGTTGAGGAAGCCGTACAGTCTTCACGCCCCGGCGCCAAAATCATGCTCTTCGCGCAGACTTCGGACAAGGAACGCATCGAGCTTTCGGGCGCGAGCATCTGCGTGGGCGAGAGATCCCTGTTAGGTTCGTACAGCGCTTCGGTCGATATCCAGAAAGAATCCGCCGATCTGGTCTTCAGCGGGAAATTGCCGGTGCATCTGCTGATCTCGCACCGCGTGCCGCTGGACAGAATCGATTTTGCCTTTCGCCTCGCCACGCATCCGGGCGAATTTCCGGGCGAGAATCCGCTGAAGATTATCGTGCATCCGCAGGAGCGCCTTTGAATAACGACACGATGCTCGCCGCCGTATTGTACGGCAAAGAGCAGGTGAAACTCGAGCGCATTCCCATCCCGGCCATCGGACCGGGCGATATCCTGGTGCGGGTGCGGGCGGCTCTCACGTGCGGCACCGACGTGAAAGTTTTCCGCCGCGGCTATCACGCGCGCATGATCGTTCCGCCCGCGGTTTTCGGTCATGAATTCGCGGGCGACGTGGTTGCGGTGGGCGATTCGGTGACGCGCTTTCAGCCGGGCGATCGCGTGGTCGCGGCCAACTCCGCGCCCTGTCTGCAATGCACGTATTGCCGGCGCGGAAAAGTGAATCTCTGCGAAGATCTGTTGTTCAATAATGGCGCATATGCGGAGTATATGCGTGTGCCGGCGCGCATCGTGGAGCGGAACACGTATGAAATCGCGCCGGAGTTGAATTATCGCGATGCCGCTCTGGCGGAGCCGCTGGCATGCGTGGTCAAGGGCCTGGAAGATACGGGAATGGAGGCGGGCGACACCGTCGCGGTCATCGGCGCGGGGCCGATCGGATCGATGTTCATCCGCCTGGCGAAGCTTCGCGGCGCGCAGTTGATTGCCATCGGTCGGCGGCGCAAGCGGCTGGAGCATGCGGTGCGGCTCGGCGCGGATCGGATCATCGCTACGGAAGAAACGGAAGATCCGGTCGCGGCCGTGCGGGATTTGACGGGCGGCGGGGCCGATGTGGTGATCGAAGC
>JASHSD010000937.1 GCA_030036985.1 Bryobacteraceae bacterium | reverse complement strand
GGGCTTACCCAGGTGGCCAGCCAGCAGGCTGGGATTGGCGAATCAGCGGAGAGCCTGTTCGCTTCGAACGTTAATAGTTCCCTCAATTTCCTCCTTGGAAAATCCGGTATCCAACTTCAGAGCGCCCAGCTTCAGAATGAACAAAGCCAGGCTCTCGGACAAGCCATCGGATCGGAAATCCCTCAGTTGTTAGAACTGGCATCGGCAGGAGCTTAATATGCCCGGATTCGGACAAGGCCTCACAACCGGCATCCTGAACGGATGGAACCAGCAGCAGCAGCGCAAGGACGAACTTGCGAGGAATCAGCGTCAGCAGGACATTTCTAACTACCTTGCGATGGCGCAGGCGGACAACCTGCCGGACGACAAGCGGCAGTGGGCGCTCGACCAGGCCGCGCAGCTCATGCAGGGGAAAAAGCCCGGCCAGGGGAAAGGCAACGCGCCCAACGGCATCACACAGCGTCTCGCGCGGATGCTGGGGATGGCGCACGGGAACGGCCAGCAGCAGGGACAGCAGCTCCCCCAGCAGGGCGGTCAGCCGATGTCCGAGGCGATTCCCGGCGGGCAGGGCACTTCGGCGGCACCGACGCTACCCACTGGGCAGAATCCTCAGACGGGAAGGCCCTCGATCACACAGGGAGATCAGGCTCAGCCCCAAACTCAGGCTCCGGTTGAACCATCGTACGAGGACCAACTGAAGTCCCGCGTGGCGGCCGCGCAGAAGTCCGGCAATCAGTTCGCTCTTCGGCGTGCGCAGGACGCGCTCGACAAATATCAGACCGCCAAGGAATCGTCTGAGGCCAAGGCAGCCAGCGCGGAGGAGATCGCCAACATCCGGGCCAACAGCGTCCGTGAAGTGGCAGACCTGAAGGCGCAGCAGGCCGAGGAACTCCAGAAGCTCCGCGACTCCGATTCAAAAGACCGCGCGAAAGCCATCGAGGATCTCAAAGCTCAGAACGCCAAGGACCTTGAAGACCTGCGCGCTAAGCACAAAAAGGAACTCGAAGACATCGAGGCGAAGGCCCGAAAAGACCTGAAGCAGACCCCGGGCGCTGGCAGTCCGCGTGAGGCCGCTCAGTCGGCTTCGGAGAGTTCCAACCCTGAGACGCTGCGGACCTCAGTCCTTTACGAGATCATGACTGGACAGCGACCAGCGTTCGGTCTCGGGAAGTCTGCGCAGCGCGACGCTTACAATGAGGAACGCGCCAAGGTGATCGAGGAACTGGGGCCGCAGGCCGAACAACTCAAGGCTGCCTACAAAGCTGGTAATTCCGGACTGACCCGCGCCATCACACAACGCGTTCAGATCGGGGCATTCGAAAACACGTTTCAGAAGGCCATCGATCAGGCGGAAGATGCTTCTTCGAACGTCCCGCGCTCAGATGCTCGCCTTTTTAACTCGTGGCAGCAACTCGCGCAGGCCAATCTGACGAATAACCCGGAGCTGGCTCGGTTCAAGGTTGCCGCGCAGACCGCAATCAACGAGTATTCGCGGATCGTTTCCTCCGCGACCGGGGGCGGCGTTTCGACCGATACCGCGCGCCGAGAAGCTGAAAACATCCTGAATACGGCCATGTCAAAGGGATCATTCTCCGCTGCGCTGGAACAGATGAAGAAAGAAGCCGACTTCCGCACGCAGGGGCTCGATCAGGAGATCAACCGGATGGTCGGCCAGCTCGGCCAGAGCCCGTCGGGTCCAGGACGGGGCGGTACACCGACTCCTCCCCCTCCCGACGTCAATCCAAACGTGCAATCCATCCTCCAGCAGCACGGGCTACAGTAAGCCATGCCCGATGACCTGAACGTCGTCCTATCGGACCCGCAGTTCCACAAAATCCCCCTCGGGCAGAGGCTGGACATCCTTCGCCGGAACTACCCGAACTTCGCCGCGCTTCCCCGAAAAGATCAGGGAACGGTTGTGGCCCGCTCCCAGCAGGCGGTTACGCCCGGTGCGGCTCCTGTCGGTCCTTCCCTTCCCGCACCGAAGACTGGGGCGCGGGGCGTGGCCGAAGGAGTCCAGATGGGCGCGGCCAGCTCCGTCAGCGGGCTCTACAGCCTCCTGCCCGGGGAAACCGGCAGAGAAGCCCGGGAACTCCACGCTAGCCCTGTTCTACAGCCAAGAACCACGTCCGAGAAGGGTGGAAAAGCCGCTGAACAGATCGCTGAGTATTTCATTCCTGGAATCGGCGAGGAGGATATCGCCGGACAGGGGCTGAAAACCATAGCCCAGACGGCAGCCAGAGCCGCTACGAAGGCCGGAGCGGTCGGGGCCATACAATCCGGCTCCCCGCGTGGCGCTATCGCTCCAGCGGTCACGGCGGGCATCACGGCGGGCGTTTTATCGGCGATTTCCCCCGCCATCCGGGGCGTGGGGCAAAAAATCCAGATGTCCACCATCCGCCCCCGGCTGCAGGACGTGCGGGATGGCTTCAAAATATCCACCATCGAGCGGCTCGGACTCAAGGGAAATCTTTCGGATTCCCTTACGCAGGTAGATTCCGAGTTGTCGCGACTCAAGAATGCCCGGAATGCTCTGATCGCGCCCGGCACTGCAAATGTCGATCTGTCCAAGGCTTTTCAGGATGCCACCGTGGACATCGGGAAGCAGGCTAAGGCGCTGAAGTTCGGTGCCCAAGGCCAAAAAGCGATGGAGCAGTTGAACGCGATGCAGGCCGACATCGACGCCCTGCTCGGTGGTGGTGGACGCATGGGGTCCGTGGACATCGAGAAGGCCGAGAACCTGAAGGAATTTCTCGGCACACTCGGATCATGGTCTTATGGTCGCAGAGACCCAGACTCGAAGGTCACGGAACTCGTGGCGAACAATCTCTACAGCAAAGTGCGGCAGGCAATCGAGGATTCGCTGGGCAACCAGGGACCGAAGGTCAAGGCACTCAACAAACAGATGCAGGATTTGATCCCGGTCAAGAACGCCATGCTCGCCCGCATTCCGGTCGAGGATCGAAATCGCCTTTTCAGTCTCGCCGATCTCGCGGCCATGCTTCCCGCCGTGGCGACTGGCGATGTTCGTCTACTCGGCCTAGAGGGACTCACTCGCGCGCAAAAGAGTCTTCGGTTTGGGAACATGCTCGCCCGACAGTCCGGAAGTTTTGGTGCCGATACCG
>JASHSD010000936.1 GCA_030036985.1 Bryobacteraceae bacterium | reverse complement strand
CGGGGAAACCAGATCGAGCAGCAACACCAGAACCCCGGCAAGGAAATACCAGGCGGTCTTACGCCAGGGACGCACGAGCGCAAGATAGCCGACCGTGAGCGCGGCGCAGCCGACTACCACCGACGGCTCCCAATCCCAGCCGATCACAGGAAACTCCAAAGGTAAACGACGCCGAAAATCGCCAGCCACGTGGTCACGATGAATTGCCAGTACATCGTAAGGGCAGCGGAGCGCCGTAGCGCCGCGACCAGGCCGAGCCCTATCAGCCCGTTCAGCTCATGCATTCCTGTCAGCGTGAAAAAAGTTGTGCCGAACAAACCCTGGCTCATGGTGACGCCGTGGCGCAGCATCAGGACGTATTCCGTGCCTTGTCCGGCCAGAAAGATTCCGCCGAACAGCAGCGCCACTTCCACTCGCGCGCGCCAGAGCGCAATGCCGCTCACGAGCAGAGACACCGTATAGAAGGACGTAATCGGCAGGTTCAACGTTGCACCGGCGGCCTTCATGCTGCTCTCATCGCGGAAGTAAACGAACGCAACGATCAGCATGAAAAAGAAAACGCTCTCCGCGAGAATAAGCATCGCCATGCCGATTTTTTCGCGCGGCCACATCATTCATGCACCCAGTCCGGCAGGTCCGGATGCTTCAGATCCCACAGCGGACGCCGGCTCTTCACCTCGACCGGAGGCGCTTCGGCGGAAGACCACTCGAGCGTCCATGCGTTCCACGGATCGGCCCCGGCATCTTTGCCGAACTGGAGACTCACCAGCAGATTGGCGCAGAAGATCAGCACGCCGAAACTCAGAATGCCCGCGCCGATGGTCGAGATCAGATTCAGCGGCCCCCACCAGGGAATATTCGCGTAGGTGTAGACGCGCCGCGGCATCCCCAGCAGGCCGAGAAAATGCTGCACGAAAAAAGCCGCGTTGAAGCCGACGATCACGAACCAGAAGTGAAAGCGCCCCAGCGTTTCGTCGAGCAGTTTCCCGGTCATTCTCGGATACCAGTAATACGTGGCGGCGAACAACGCGAAGATAGTGCCGCCGAAGAGCACGTAATGGATGTGCGCGACCACGAAATAGGTGTCCGTCATCTGCCAATCGACCGGAACGGCGGCGAAGGCCACGCCGCTCAATCCGCCGATGGTGAATTCGAGTAGAAACGCCACGGCGAACATCATGGCGGTGGTGAAATGAATCGATCCGCCCAGCATGGTCGCGGTCCAGTTGAAGATCTTCACGCCGGTGGGGACGGCGATCAGCATGCTGGCCGCGGCGAAGACGGAAAGGAACGTCCGCCCCAGCGCGACCGCGAACATATGATGTACCCAGACGCCGTAACTCAGGAACCCGATGGCGAGCGTCGACGCCGCCATGAACGGATATCCGAAGATCGGCTTCCGCGCAAACACCGGAATGATCTCGGAGATCATGCCGAACGCCGGCAGCACCATAATGTAAACCTCCGGGTGCCCGAAGATCCAGAAATAGTGCTGCCACAAGAGCGGCGATCCGCCGCGCGCCGCGTCGAAGAAACGCGCATGCAGCAGCCGGTCCGAGAGCAGCATGATCAGCGCTGCGGCGAGCACGGGCAGCGCGAACAGGATCATCGCCGAGTTCACCAGGTTCATCCAGACGAACAACGGCAGCCGCCGCATGGTCATTCCCTCCGTGCGGCCGGCAGCGATGGTGGCGATAAAGTTGATGGCCGAAGCGATGATGCTCGCCGCGATCAACAGAAGCGCGATGGCCCAGAAATCCATCCCCGGACCCGGCGAATAAGGCTTCTCGGTCAGCGGCGCATAGCTGAACCACCCTGCGTTCGGCGCGTTCCCCGTGGCGAAGCTGACGTACAGCAGCAGTCCACCGGCGACCTGGAGCCAGAACGCGGTCGCGTTGAGGCGGGGAAAAGCCATGTCGCTCGCCCCGATCATCAGTGGGACGAGATACACGCCGAAACCCATGATCACCGGCATCACGACCAGAAAGATCATGGTCGTGCCGTGCATGGTGAAGATCTGGTTGTAGCGGTCCGGCGTCAGCAGCTTGAGGTTGGGCAGCGATAACTGCGCGCGCATGACCATGGCTTCCGCGCCGCCGACCACAAAGAAGACCAGCGCGGAGATCATGTAAAGGATGCCGACGCTCTTGTGGTCGACACGCGAGATCACTCGAGGCTCCCCAAATACTGCGTCAGCGTTTGCAACTCCGCCGGCGACAGTTGCTGATCCGGCATGCGATTGCCCGGTTTGATCGATTGCGGCTTCGACGACCACAGCGCCAGATTCGCCGGAGTATTGAGCGAAACCCCCGCGCCAAGATACCGCCTGCCGGCCACATGCGTCAGATCCGGAGCTTTCGCCGGATTCGAATGACAATCGGCGCATTTCTGTGTATAGATCGGCGGCGGCGACACCATTGCGGGCCCGGCCTGATGCCTTAGCCACACCGAATAATCGGTTTCCGGCTCGGCCACCACGTAGAAATGCATCCAGGCGTGATCGGCGCCGCAGAATTCGGAGCATTGACCCGGGTATGTTCCCGGTGTGTCGGCCTGCAGCCAGATATAGCCGGCGCGCCCGGGAATCGCATCCATCTTGCGCGCCAGTTGCGGGACCCAGAAATCGTGGATCACATCGGTGGATTCGATACGCGCCAGCAGACGCTTGCCCGCGGGAATGTGGATTTCGGTCACCGCGATGGCGCCGTTCGGATAACGCGCGTCCCACCACCATTGATGCCCGGTGATCACGATATCGGGGGCGCGATCCGGATCGCCCGGCGCGTCGATTCGCGCCATCGCGCTCACGGTTACTATGAACAGCGCGGTGACGATGAGGAGCGGGATGACGGTCCATGCGATCTCGAGCGGTCGCGAGCCG
>JASHSD010000935.1 GCA_030036985.1 Bryobacteraceae bacterium | reverse complement strand
AACCCTCCGTCTGGAACCGCGACATGTACTTGGCGATCACGCGGTTCTTATGCGCCTCGATTTTTCGCCGACGGCGCTCCTCCATGTCGGAATAAAGACCGACGTTCTGCTCCCATAGCCCGAGAGCCTCCCGCCCCGCCTCTTGCAATCCCTTGCCGGCGAGGAAGAGGGGGTAGAGCGGCGCAAGCAAAATTCGGCCGGCAATCCGCGCTGCACGCCCGGGATCGATTCCTGCCGCCCGTAGGCCTTTGGAGATCAAGTACCCCGCCCCAAGCACCCCCAACAACGCCGCCAGAATGGCGATCGTCCACACAACGCCTGCGGCGAAAGCGCTCCGGTACTTCTCGGAGAGAGGGAGCCGCAGTTCCAGTGCCGCCTGCGCCGACTGCAACAGCGCCGCGCCGCGGTCCCACCCGCGCGCCAAGCCTGTGCCCACTGCCCGAACGCCACTCGATGCACCGTCGAGAAGCACATTGAAAACCGATGGCCCGACAGGGGGGTCCCCTCGCTGGGGCCTGTCCGGGGCTCGGTCCGGGGACGGGGATTCCTGCCGCGGTGTAGGAGAGTCGGGGTCCGGTCGCGGCGCAGGGTCAGGCAAAGGTCCCGCTCCCTGTGGCGGCGGTTCTGAGGAAATGGACGACGGGGACGGGCGCACATCCTGTTCCCGCCCAACCGGAGCAGGCTGCAACGGTAGCGGCGGAGGCACATTCGCCGGGGCGGTAGGAGTTTTCTCATAGGATTGCGAGATCTCGCTCGGGTTTGGCTGCTTCGCATTCGCTTGAGCAGGCTGAACGGTGTGGTCCTCCTCTGCAACGCGCGAAAGTTCATCCCGCCGCTCGTAGACGTGCTCATAGACCAGGACGGCTCCTAGTGCCATGACACCTAGCACCAACGCAGTCGCGAGCGCCTTGCCGGCGCCTACGTAGCCCGCCCGCCGGATGGCGCGGGCGACCCCGCCCAACACAGCCGCAATCGGCACAGCCACGCCATAGTAAGCCAGCTTGAATGGTGCAGTGAACACGAACAAGGCCGCCGCGTTTACGGCGTGCGCACAGCGCACCCCGATCGGGAGGACACGCGAGAGCACGCGCTTCTTGCGGCTCTGCTGTTTGACCATCCGCTTCCGCGCAACGTCCATGTACCCACCTGAGACCACGCGCCCGATCGTCTGACGAAGCGCGGGCGAATCTCCATACGTGATCTGGTCGTCCATGATGATCGAATCCAGAAACAGGTTCTGAAACGCCGCGTATTGCGCGTCCAGGATGTCTGGCTCATGATCCGGAAGGAATTTGTTTCTGCCGATCGTTAGCCCTACATTCTTGGGCACCTGCACCCAGAAGTCCAGGCCCATCGCCGTGAGATCCTTGAAGAACTCGTGGTGCATCGTCCCCTCGGCGAAAGGACTCGGGGCGTATGTGATGTGGAACCCGGCTTGGGTATACACGACGTTCTGCAGGTTCATGTCCCGCTCACGAAAGCGCTCGTCTTTGAACGAACCCAGCAGCCCGCGCTTGGAAAAAGAGAAGATAAGTGGCGCACTGTTGCCGGTAATCGTGATACCCTCTCCGCGCGAGTGTTGGTACTGGGGAGAAAGGGTGTTCACGCGCTTGTCGTCGAGGAAGATCTCAGCGTCATCCGGGTCGACATATCCGACGTATTTATGAAGTTGCCGAGCGATCGTATCCCGGTCGAGGCCAATTGATGGGGGGATGTAAAGAGTTACTTCGGTGCCCTCCTCCATCGGCTCTTCATCAGCGCTCAGGAGCGCCTCGAGTTTGTGATCACGCTCGCGGATGACGACTTGGGCATTGGTCCCCGTCCCGCGTCGGCGCGACCGATACTTCACTGCGTCGGAGATGTCGATGAACGAGTAGGATCCCACGCCGTGTTCACCGATCTTGTTCGGATCTCCCTCTTTTGTTGTATTGAACGGAACCAGCAGAAATCGCACCATTTCCGCCAGAGTCATGCCCCTGCCGTAGTCTCTCGCGCGCAACACGGTGTGCCCGCCCTCGTCCGTGACCATGAACTGGATCCTGCGCTCAGCGTCGCCGAGTTCGTACGCGTCGATAGCGTTCTGAGTCAGTTCGCGTAGGGCTGCGGCGCGATCGCCGAACTGCTGCTTCGCGATTTTTCGCGCCATTTTGTCGAAAATCGATAGATCCACCATCTGGGTGCGGATGCGCTCGATTTCGTTGTTGACGGCACCGAAGTTCATCGCCCCCTGCAAATGCGGCAGGATCTCATCGAACGCGCCGCGCCACTCCATCATGATCAGGTCGGCAACCCGCAGAGGCGGTATCTCCGCAACGCGACCGAGTTCCTCGTCCAGTGTCATGCCATCATCCGCCCGCTCGCCAGAAGCATGCGCCGTTCGACCTCGTGATAGCCCCTGCTGGCTACTCCCATCGCATAAAGATACGCGACAAACGCCAAATTTTTCTTTAGCGAATCCTTCGTGCCGCGAAAGTACTCGTGGCGGACATTCACGTAGAGCGTTTTGCGGTCCGGATCGTACAGGAACGGCCGCCGCGGCTCATGCTCGACAAGCGCGACCGTGCCCGCCTGAAACTCGGCGGGGTTCGACTCGAAGATGATGGCGACATTCGGGTATACTGCTAGCTCACTTTCGGCTAAGCGCTCGAAGTCTGCGGCGGGTGCCACCCGGACGGTTCTGACCTGCTCCCGCACGAAGTCGTCATGGGAACCGTACTTCTTACCCCAAATTGCGGCGGCCTGCGGCGACGCCGGAAACGCGAGCCGCAAGTCCGCGAAGAGTGACCATCGCTCGAAGTCACGGTCGAGGAGCACATACTGCTTTCCGGGCACGAGACACTCCGCAATTTCGTCGAAGTTTGGGATGGCCGCAAGGCTGTCACGCCCAAACGAGGAGAGCATCGAGCCAGCGAGTTCGACGAACTCCTTGCACCGGACGGCATCCATTGGCACCGCCTCAATCATGCGCTGAAACGCGACAAACGCGGCGTCCACACAACGTTCATAGTTCGCGTCGTGTTTAAACTCGTCGCGGCCGATGACAACCGTTGCAAGGCGCGGGAAAAGCACATTGATACCGTTTCGAATGGAGGTCTCGAAGGATTTCACGATCACGCCCACGCTCGTCAGGTCGATCCGCGCGTGGTCGACGCGCTGCAGCATCACTTGCTGCTCCAGAGTCCGCCCCTCGTCGTCCACTAGCTTCGCCGGGGCGGCGTACCATCTGCCGCCCGCCTCATTGACGGGTTTGCCGTTGTAATATACCCGCGCGAACGCGCTGGAGATGCCGCGAACCTCTGTTCGGACGTACTGCTCGAGATGCGTGGGATTGAATCCCGCGTCGATCGTTACACTGGTGCCGCGCTTCTTTTTCGCGCCTCGCTTTCGCAGACGCAGCCGCAGGCCGGCTGCCTCTGCACTTGTAGCATAAAATTGCGCCTCGAATGAGTTGGCTCCCTTGCCAGTGAGGACGGTCA
>JASHSD010000934.1 GCA_030036985.1 Bryobacteraceae bacterium | reverse complement strand
GTGGATGGCGTTATGTACACCGTCCAGGCTCCCAACGACGTGGTCGCGATCGATGCGGTCTCGGGACGCGTCTTCTGGGTTTATTCATATGTCCCGTCGCCCGAAGCGCGCACCTGCTGCGGGCGCGTCAATCGCGGTCTGGCGATACTCGGCGACACGCTGTTCATGGGCGCCATCGACGGCCATCTGCTGGCTATCGATTCGAAGACCGGAAAACCAATCTGGAACGTGACGGTCGCGAACACGCAGGCCGGCTATTCGCTCATGCATGCGCCGCTGGTGATCAAAGACAAGGTGATCGTCGGGACCGCCGGAGGCGAGTACGGCATCCGCGGCTTTATCGCGGCGTATGACGCGCACACGGGTAAGGAAGCGTGGAAGTTCAATACCATCCCCGGTCCGGGCGAGCCGGGTCATGAAACGTGGGCGGGCGATTCCTGGATGCACGGCGGCGCTTCGGTCTGGGTGACCGGCTCGTACGATCCGCAGCTCAACCTTACTTACTGGGGCGTGGGCAATCCGGGGCCGGACTGGAACAGCGACGTGCGCGCGGGAGCGAATCTCTACACCGATTCCGTGGTCGCGCTGGATGCCGACACGGGCAAGCTGAAATGGTATTTCCAGTTTTCCCCGCATGACGATTTCGATTACGACTCGGTACAGGTGCCGGTCCTCGCCGATATCAATTGGAAAGGAAGCCTGCGGCGGGTGTTGCTCTGGGCCAATCGCAACGGCTTCTATTACGTGCTGGACCGCGTGACCGGCCAGTTCCTTCAGGGCAAATCCTTCGCGAAAGTGACATGGACTTCGGGCCTTGACGACAACGGCAAGCCGGTGCGGATCGCTTCCGCCAGTCCGTCGCGCGAAGGCACGCTGGTTTATCCGGGAGTGCAGGGCGCGACGAACTGGTTTTCGCCGTCTTACAGCCCGCATACCGGATTTTTCTACATCAACGTTTGGGAAAACTATGCGTCAGTCTTTACTAAACTGCCGGCGGAATATGTGGAAGGGCGCCGGTATACGGCGGGTGCGCCGCGTTCGCCCGTGCCATCGCTGCGCGGAACGCAGGTGATTTACCGGACCGAAGATGAAGGCTTCGGCGCGCTGCGGGCGTTCGATCCGAAGACCGGAGAGCGCAAGTGGGAATTCAAAATGGCCGACGTCAGCAGCGCCGGCATTCTGACCACGGCTTCGGATCTGTTGTTTACCGGCGGCCGCGAAGGGTACTTCTGGGCGATTGACGCGCGCACCGGCGCGGAACTGTGGCGCGCGAATTTGGGCGGCGATGTGGCCTCGGGTCCCATCACTTTTTCGGTTAATGGACGGCAGTATGTTTCGGTCACCGCGGGAAATTCATTATTTACGTTTGCATTGCGAGAAAAGAGCGGCGCGGGGCCACTACGATGAGTGTCGGCCGCGTACATGGAACCTGTCGCAGGCGTGGAGCATCCGAAGCTCTTGAAGATTTCCGCAAAACCGATCGGAGCCGCGCTGACGCTCCTCTGCGGCATTGCCTGGGCCGCCGATTCCCAGCCTGACCGCATCACCAAACGGGTCGACGACCTGCAGCGCTTCACGCTGACCGGGCACGTGAATCCCAGAGCGAACGCCGCGAACGACCGCGGACCCGTCGACCCCACGCTGCAGCTCCCTTACGTCACGCTGAACTTCAGTCAGACGGCCGCGCAGAAGGCGGATCTCAAGCAGTTCCTCGCCGAGCAGCAGAACCCGAAGTCGGCAAACTATCATCACTGGCTGACGCCGGAGCAATACGCCGATCGATTCGGCCTCAGCCAGAACGATTTGAATGCGGTTAAAACGTGGTTACAGGGCGAAGGGCTGACGGTGGTGAAGACGGCGCGCGGGCGCGATTGGATCGCGGTGAGCGGGACCGCGGCGCAGATGGAGAACGCGTTTCAAACGCAGATCCATCAATATCAGGCGAACGGCGTAGCGCACTACGCCAACGCGAGCGAACCATCGGTGCCGGCGGCGATCGGATCGGTGGTTACGAGCATTCGCGGACTGACCGATTTCCGCATGAAGCCGCTGAGCGTCAGGCCGCATTACAATTCCCAAAACCTCTGCGGCGGCAACTGTCTGGGTCCGGCCGATCTGGCCGCCATCTACGACATCACGCCCGCCTGGAACGCCGGCATCAACGGCTCGGGCATCAAGATGGCCGTGGCGGGACAAACGGATGTCTACCCCGCCGATATCCAGGATTTCCAGAGCACGTTCGGTCTGGCCCCCAAGCTGCCGGCGATGCTGCTTGTCCCCGGCTCGGCCGACCCCGGGTATCAAGTCAACAGCGGCTATCTGGCCGAAGCCGATCTCGATCTGGAATGGACAAACGCGGTCGCGCCCGGTGCCTCGATCACGTATGTTTTTGCGACTGACGTGATGAACGCGATCCAATACGCGATTGACGAAGACTTGGCGCCGGTCGTGAGCTCGAGCTACGGCGATTGCGAACTGGAAACCGAGTCGGCGCAGCTTTCGGCGTTTCAAATGTGGGCGCAGCAGGGTAATGCCGAGGGCATCACCTGGTTCAACGCGTCGGGCGACGATGGCGCCGCCGATTGCGACGACAGCCAAAACCCGGGACTCGCCGTGGATGCGCCGGGAAGCGTTCCCGAGGTCACGGACGTGGGCGGCACCGAGTTCAATGAAGGCGGCGCGAGCTACTGGAGTTCGACCGTGAACTCGACCACCGGACTCTCCGCCCTCGGCTACATCCCGGAAATCGCGTGGAACGACAGCGCCGAGGATGGCGAGCCCTCCGCCAGCGGCGGCGGCGTCAGCATTTTTTTCCAGAAGCCTTCGTGGCAGACCGGGCCCGGCGTGCCCGCCAATAACTATCGCAACGTTCCCGATGTATCGCTCAACGCATCGGACTACCACGATCCGTACATCGTCTACACTCCGCCGTCATCACGAGGCTGCACCAACACCGAAGAGTGCGCCTTCGGGGGAACTTCGGTTTCCGCCCAGGTGTTCGCCGGCATCGCGGCGCTGCTCAATCAATATGTGGTTTCGACGGGCAAGCAATCGGTGCCCGGCCTCGGAAATCTGAACGTGCAACTCTACTCGCTGGGCGCCACCAGTACGCTGCCCAGCAGCGACGGGTCGACCAAGGCCATTTTCCACGACATCACGCAGGGCAACAACACCGTGACCGTCCAGTGCAACGCGGGACGATTTTCCAATGACACCGATTGCGGCGTGCCCGTCGGCTACAGCGCCGGGCCCAATTACGATCAGGTCACCGGTCTCGGGTCGGTGGACGTCTGGAATCTGCTCACCGGATTCAACGGCGGCGGAGCGGTGGTTACTCCGCCGCCATCCACGGTAACGATTACGCTGACCAGCAATCTGACGTCCATGGCAACCTCGGATGTTGTCTTCCTGACCGCCACAGCCACCAACTCGACCGGCGTCACCCCGGCCGGCTCCGTGACGTTCACCGCGGGAACGGCCGATTTGGGACAGGTGCAACTGGTGGGATCGAATGGAGTCGCCACCGCGACGGTCGCCGTCACGGGCGCCGCCATCGGCCTCTCGATTCTGAAGTCTCAGACCGTTACGGCAACTTACGACGGCACTTCTTCAAGCGTCACCGCGTCCGTCACCCTGAGCGCCAGGACGGCGTCGGCGGCCGACGCCACGCCGTCGATCAGCGGCGTTACGAACGCCGGTTCGTATGCCCAAGTCTATGCGCCCGGCGAAATTGTCGCCATTTTCGGTAAGAACCTGGCGCCATCCACCGACAGCGCGAGCACAGTGCCGTTCCCGTTGACCATGGCCGGCGTCTCGGTGACCCTGAATGGCGAAGCGGTACCGCTCTGGTACGTCTCGCCGACGCAGATGAACGTCCAGATCCCCTATGAAGCGCTCCCCGGCTCCGAGCTCAGTCTCGAGATCGATAACAACGGCAAGGTCGTTTCGCAGAGCCTGCTGATAGCCGCCGCCGCGCCCGGAATTTTCACATCGGCCAATACGAACACCATCGACAACGGGCTGCCCGCGCCCGCTCCCGGAACCGAAACCACACTTTACCTGACGGGAATCGGGGCCGTGAGTCCTTCGATCGCCACCGGCGCCGCACCCGCTTCCGACGTTTTGTTGACTGACCTGCCCGTACCGACACAGGCCGTCGCGGTCACGGTAAAAGGCGTTCCGACATCCGTTGAATTCGACGGAATTATCTGGGGATTAGTGGGTGTGGCGCAGATCAACTTTATTGTTCCGTCCGGCACGCCGGCGGGAAGCGTAGCGCCGGTCGTAGTCACGGTCGGCGGCGTGAGCGCCACCGCCAATCTGGTCGTCGGGAATTAAAGCCGGCTTTCTTTTACACGTTGCAACTTCGGGCCGGAAATCCGCGTCTACTCCGGTACTCGCTTGGAGGGTTACGGACCTGCAGACCAGACGGACGGCCACTGTTCCGCTTATCGCTCTTTTTGTCGGCATCGCCGAAGCCGATGAAGGGAACGGGGAGGCGGTGTTCGATCTCGGGCCGGGAATCACCCCGCCGAGGGTCATCCATCAGGTCAACCCCGTCTACAAACCCGATGCCGAAGCCTTTCGCATCTCCGGGACGGTGATCATTGGTCTGGTGGTGACTTCAAAGGGCGAACCGACGGACGTTCACGTGGTGAAGTCGCTGGATAAGAGCGTGGATCAAAGCGCCGTGGAGGCCGTTCAGCAATGGAAGTTCGATGCCGCGCGCAAGGGCGACCAGCCGGTTGCGGTGCGCATCACGGTCGAGATTCGGTTTCACAGTATGTAACCCCGCAAAATCTGCTAAGTTTGAAGTTTATTTGCCTGTGATTGCTCTCAATTCTTAGGGCGTCTGTTTTCGCCCGCGCGTGACCTTCCCTCGGGACTGCTGCGTGGCGTGTCTCTTCCTCGCTCAAGCCAAGGAATCGGAGCAATGAGTAAACAGGAAAGTCGTGGTCTCGCCGACCTGCGGGCCATGGAGCGAAAAAAACGGCTTCAGAAAATTCTGGCGGCGAAATCGCGTCCCACAGCGGTCGCGGCCGATGAATGTTCGGCCCTGGTGATCGCCATCGGACTCGGAATCTGCACCGTTGCAGCCGGGGAGGAAATCCTGCAATGCCGATGCGATCTTCCGGTCGCGCCGGGCGACAGGGTTTCGATCCGACACGGAAGAATCGCAGCTATCGCACCGAGGCGAACCACGCTATGCCGCAGGGATCCCGCCAATCCGCATCGTGAGCGGGTGATTGCGGCGAATCTCGATCTGTTGGTGATCGTCGCTGCGATCGAAGATCCGCCGTTTCGACCTGGCTTGGTCGATCGCTATCTCGTCGCGGCGGCTCGCGGCGGAGTTCAGCCCGTCCTGTGCGTCAACAAAGTCGATCTTTGCGCGGACACCCGTATCGCCGACCCTTGGCGCGAAATGGGAGTGCCGGTCATTCTCTGCTCCACGCGCACCGAAGCGGGAATCGGCGATCTTCGCGATTTACTCTCGGGTAGTCTCGCGGTTCTCGCCGGACACAGTGGCGTGGGGAAGAGTTCGTTGCTGAATGCGCTGGCCGACGCCACCCGAGCATCCACCGGCCCGGTGAACGAACAGACCGGAAAGGGCCGCCAGACGACCACGTCGTCGCGCCTGTATCAACTCCGGAACGGCGCCCGCCTGATCGATACGCCGGGGATTCGCGAATTGGGTCTGGGGCGGGTGACGCTTGCGGAACTGCGGCTCGCGTTCGCCGATTTCGACGCATTCGCCTGCAAATATCGCGATTGCACCCATCGCACGGAGCCGGGGTGCGGCCTCCGCGCGGCGGTTGAATCGGGAGCGATCGGAAAAAACCGCTATAACGGGTGGTTGAGAATGGCGAGTGAGCTGTAAGCCCGTCAGGGATTGCGGCGCGCGTCCTCGATCCGTTCCGTCAGCATCTGCTCGAAACGCTCGGGGATGAAGCCGACAATCCGGCTGTACACGCGTCCCTCGGCGTCGAGCACCAGAACCGTCGGAATCTGGCTGATCGTCATCTTCTGCGCCAGCCCGGCTTCGAAGTAGCCCGCATCCGGCCAGCCCTGCTCCTTGGCGAAAGGAGCGGGGAGCGATGGGTCGTCATCCGCATTCACGGCCACAAAGACCACGTCCTTATCGCCTGCGAAATGTTTCTCCACTTTCTCGATCAGCGGATGCTGCGCGCGGCAGGGGACGCACCAGGTGGCCCAGAAATCCATCACGACCGTCTTGCCCTTCAACGACGAAATGGTCAGAGCGGGCGCGGCCTTGTCGATCGCGGGCAGAACGAAGTCCTCGATGTTGGCCGCGACGGCGTTGGGGTCTTTCGTCTTCAGCGCGTCGCGGCGGTCGTTCAGCAGCGCCGAGGTGCGGTCATAGGCCTGGAGGATCAGGTCGCCGAGACCCTTCTCCGATCCGTTGAGCTTCGTATAGAGTTCCCCCAGCCGCTTTCGGTCCTGGGCGCGGTCCGCTTCGGTGGTTCGCGAATCCTCCAGCGTAAAGGCGTCGGCGTAGTATGCGATGGCTTCCTGGGTTCGATCCAGCTTCACCAGCCAGTACGCCGCCTCGCGCGCGCCTTCGCCGGTCGGCCAGGCCTCCCACGATTTCGCCGCCAGCTTCGCGCCCGCATCGGCGCCTTCGGTAACGCCCAGCGCGTGGGCTTCGAGCACCAGCACTCGCGCCATCGCTTTCGATAACTCATCCGCCCACTGCCCGGGTGTCAGATGGCCCGGCGGATTCTCCTTACTTCGCGCCGCCACATCCGCTTCATACCGCTTCGCGTATATGATCGATCTTTTCTGCTGCGCGGGATCGCTCGATTCCGCCAGCACGCGCGTGACCCGATCGATCAACGTGAGATCGTCCTTCGCTCCGCTCGCCAGCACCTTCTCGCCGTAGAGGACGATGCGCGCGTCGTCGTTCGCTTCCACGGCCGCCTTCGCCAGGGTCTGTTCGACAGCGTCCCGGTGTTTGGTTTCCGGATATTTTTTCAGGAAGGCTTCGAGATTGCGGATGACATCCACCGGGCTGTCCCCCGCCTCGTCCAACGCCTGCGACAATTCGTACTGCTGCTGCAGCTCCGGATCGGGCGGGGGATTCTGCGCCGCCAGGCGCCACGCGGCGACGCCGATCAGCGCGATGACGGCGGCCGCTTTCATTTCGGAAGCGCCCGAATACTGTCGGCCAACGCCCCGGCCCGCTCGCGGGACATATGCAGATAGCTGTCGTTTTTCGCCACGCGATCGAGCATCGGCAGGAACTGGTCGGCTGCGACAAGCCGATTCTGATCGCGCAGGCCTTCGACGACCACAATCGCGTCCTGTACTCCCAGCTTGTCGTATTTGGCCGCGGTCTCGAGCTTGATCAGGGCGCGCTCGCTGTCGGCGATGCGCTCGAACCAGTCGGCCAGAGCCTTCCCATCGAGATCCTCGGTGTAATTGAATTGGACTTCGGTGGGTTTCGAGCCGGCATCCGCTTCGTAGCGAAAGGTCTTCATCCCCATGTTCGCCACTTTCAGGCCAGATTCGAGCGGCTGCGTGAAATGGTTCAGTTTATCGGCCAGTGCGAAAATCCGGCTCGATTCCGTGGGGGTGAGCTGGAATTGGAGTGGGTCGTCGTCCTTGGGATCGTCTTTGTACTGACCGGCGCCGCTTTTATCCACGATAATTTCTTCCCACGGCGGAAGGCTTCCGGGGAACGATTTCGAGAACGTGATCCGCGGCAGCGATTCGTTCCCGGCGGCGCCAAGGGCGGGCCAGGCCGCCAAACAGGCGGCCACCGTAAGCAGAGCGAGCGGTCTCAAACGTGAGCCTCCATCGCGCGGAAAGGCGCATGCGTAGCGTGGCAGATGGCGATGGCAAGAGCGTCGCTCGCGTCTTCCGATGCGGGCGGCTCGGCCAGGCAAAGGAGGGATGAAACCATTTGTTGCACCTGCGATTTTTCGGCGCGTCCGTAGCCCACGACGCTCATCTTGACCTCGAGCGGCGAATACTCGGCGAGCGCGATCGAGGCTTCCGCGATCAACAGCAGAGCCACGCCGCGCACATGCGAGAGCTTCAGCGCGCTTTTCGCGTTGACGGCGAAGAACACCTCTTCAACCGCCGCCGAATCCGGCCGATATTCGGCGATCAGGCTGCGCAGCGTTCCCGCGATGTTGAGAAGGCGGAGTTCCAGAGGATCGCGCGCCGAAGAGCGAATGCATCCCGCGGCGACCATGTGATGCGCCCGGCCATCGCTGTCGATGACGCCGTAGCCGGTTCGTTCGGTTCCGCAATCGATTCCCAGAACGCGCATTCGAAAACCCACGCTCCCTCGCGGTCGCGGCTCAGAATTACGCCAGGGCCGCGACTTCTTCTTCGTCCACGTCGAAATTCGAGTAAACGTTCTGCACGTCGTCATGATCCTCAAGCGCGTCGTTGAGCTTGAGCATGCCTTGGGCGTTCTTGCCTTCGAGCTTGACGAGATTGCGCGGCACCATGGCCACCTCCGCCGAAACCGTCTCGATCTTCGCGTTCTGAATGGCTTCGAGCACCTTGTCGTGCATGCCCGGATCGGAGATCACTTCCCAGGTATCGCCGCTGTCTTTCAGATCCTCCGCGCCCGCGTCGAGCACCAGATTCATCAACTGGTCTTCGCTCGCCAGGTCCTTTTCGATCACGATCTGGCTCTTGCGGTCGAACATCCACGCCACGCTGCCCTGTTCGCCCAGGTTGCCACCGTTCTTCGAGAAGACGTGGCGGATTTCGCTGACCGTGCGGTTGCGGTTATCGGTCGCCACGGCGACCAGCACAGCCGCCCCGCCCGGGCCGTAGCCTTCGAACATGATTTCGTCGATCTGGCCGCCCTCCAGCTCGCCGGTGCCGCGCATGATGGCTTTTTTGATGTTGTCGGACGGCATCGACACGTTCTTGGCGGCGAGGATGGCGGTGCGCAGCCGCGGATTGCCGTCGGGATCGCCTCCGGATTTGGCGGCGATCTGAATTTCCTTGATAAGGCGCGTGAATATTTTTCCGCGCTTGGCGTCGGTGGCGGCTTTCTTATGCTTGATCGTCGCCCACTTTGAATGACCTGACATGTGAGAAAACTCCGGAAGAATGGACCGGCTCGCGAGACGGGCGCCGGTCGGGTTCCCAACCTGTCAGCATATCAAACCTTGGGGGTGTCCCTGTTACGCTGGAGGGATGCGGCTTTCGGCAGCGTTCATTCTTGCCTGCGCGACCGCCTTCTGCCAGACCTCCTCGGAGCCGTTGCCACCCGGCACATACCGGATCGGTAATGGGGTAAGCGCGCCCTCGGTCATCGCCAGGACCGATCCTCAATATTCCGAAGAAGCCCGGAAAGCGAGACTAAACGGAACTGTTCTTCTCTCCGTGATCGTCGGTGATGACGGAAAGGTGCGCGATATACGCGTGGTCAGACCACTCGGCTTGGGTCTGGACCAGGAGGCCGTTTCCGCCATCAGGAAATGGCGATTCAGGCCGGGTATGAAGGACGGGATGCCAGCGCCCGTCGCCGTGACGATTGAGGTCAGCCTTGGCCTGGCGTTCAAAGGATGGAAACTCTCCCGTGTGAACTTCGACACGCCGGAAGGCGCGGTCAGGCCGACGATACAGGATGCTTCCTATCCGCGCGCGTATACGTCCACCGTAAAACGCGAATCCGTGTCGATATCGTTCGACGTGAACCGTGTCGGCATCCCCGAAAACTTTCGCATCGAGAAATCTTCCAACCCGTCGCTCGAGGCCGAAGTAACCGCCATCCTGCAGCGCTGGAGATTTCACCCGGGAATGCTGGCCGGGAACCCGATCCCTGTTCGCGGAACGTTTGATTTCGTTAATTAAGGGTTCGCAGCAGGCAAGCGTTCTTATAGAATGTGATCGCCGAACAGGTAACGATATTGGCCAAGCTGCAGATCGAGCACCTGACGAAACGATATTGGCGCGAAAATCCCGAACGGGAAGTGCTTGCGCTGGCTGATGTCTCGGTTTCCGTCAGCGCCGGGGAATTCCTCGCCATCGTCGGTCCCAGCGGCTGCGGTAAGACGACGCTCCTCAACATTGTCGCCGGTCTCCTGCCATATGAGGAAGGCACGGTCGGTATCGATGGCCGGAAAGTCTCGGGGCCGGGCATCGATCGCTCCGTGGTCTTTCAGCATTCGAGTCTGCTGCCTTGGCGCACCATCGCGGGCAATGTTCGCTACGGCATGGAACTGCAGCGGCGCTTCGATAAGAAAACCATGATCGAGCGCACCGACCATTTCATCCGGATGGTCGGACTCAAAGGCTTCGAGCGGCACTATCCGTCCGAACTATCGGGCGGCATGCAGCAGCGCGTGAATCTCGCCCGCGCGCTTGCATCCGATCCCGAAGTGCTGCTGATGGACGAGCCCTTTGCCGCGCTCGACGCGCAGACCCGCGAATTCATGCAGGAGGAGTTGCTCAAAATCTGGAGCGAGGCGCGCAAGACGGTCGTCTTCATCACGCATCAGATCAACGAAGCGGTTTATCTGGCGGACCGCGTGGTGGTGATGAGTCCGCGGCCCGGACGCATCAAAGACGTCTTCAAAGTTCCGTTCGCCAGACCGCGCGGACTGAGCCTGAAACGCGATCCGCGCTTTCTCGAAATCGAAGACGCGATCTGGCAGTTGGTGGAAGAGAAGCCCGAGCGCATGGGGATGGCCATATGACGGCGTTTTTATGACAACGACACGTCCGCGCAAGAGCTTTTACAAGCGGCACGAATCGATCATCCTCGGCGGCAGCGCGGTGCTTATGACGCTCGCGATCTGGCAGGCGCTCTGGTCCGCGGGAAAAATCTCGCCCCTGTTTCTTAGCGGACCTTCGGCCATCGCGCTTCGATTCCAAGAGGACCTGCTGCACGGCAATCTGCTCAGCGACCTCGCCTACAGCGGCAAGAACTTTGTTATCGGATTCGTGCTGGCCGTGGTCGGGGGCGTGGTGATGGGCGTGATCGTGGGGTGGTACAAGCACGTCGAAATGGTCACCGGGCCGTTTCTCAACGCGCTCTATGCGACGCCGCGCGTGGCCATGATCCCTCTCATCATCATCTGGTTCGGCATCGGCATGTGGTCGAAAGTGTTCATCGTTTTTATCACGGCTTTCTTCCCCGTTCTGATCAACACCATCGGCGGCATTCGCGCCATCGACCACGATCTGCTGCGCGCCGCCCGCTCGTTTTGCGCCTCCGACCGCCAGATTTTCATGACGCTGGCGATTCCCGGCGCGGTGCCGTTCATCCTGACCGGCGTGCGCCAGGCCGTCGCGCTGGGGCTGATCGGCGTGGTGGTCGGCGAGATGTTCGGCGGCAGCCAGGGCATCGGCTTCATGGTCGCGTATGGCGGACAAACCTTCGCGACAGATACGCTGTTCGTCGGCGTTCTGATTCTGGCGTTCGCCGGAATCGGGCTCACTTCGCTGGCAGAGCAACTGGAAAAGCGCTTCTCGCGTTGGCGTCCTGAAAGGTAAACAGATCCGTTGAGCGATTTCATCTCCCGTTTGGGCAATCTCGATTCGTGTGCCGTTTCCGATGCTCTCGATAAGCTTGGGCTGAAGGGCTCCGTCACCGGAATTCACCGCTTCACCACCGAGCAGCGGATAGCGGGCCGCGTCCTCACAGTGAAGCTCGACCGCGCCGAAGGCCGGTCCAACACGCGCCATCTCTGCACGGCCGCCATCGACGCGGCCCAGCCCGGTGAAATCATCGTGGTGGAACAGCGGACCGGTATCGACGCCGCGTCCTGGGGCGGCAATCTCGCCATCGGCGCAAAAATGCGCAAGGTCGCGGGCGTGATTGTGGAAGGCCCCGTGCGCGATATCGACGATTGCCGGAAGCTCGATTTTCCCGTCTTCGCGCGCAGCCATACGTCGCGCACCGCGCGCGGCCGCATCGTTGAGGTCTCCACAAACGAGCCGGTCGTTGCTGGCGATGTCATGGTGGCGCCAGGCGATTTTGTGGTCGCCGACGGCAGCGGGGTGGTGTTCGTCGCGCAGCGTGAAATCGCGCGCGTGCTCGATACGGCGGAAGCCATCGCCGCCCGCGAGGAGGCCATGGCGCAGGCTCTGCGCAACGGCACGCCGATCGGCCAGGTGATGGACGCCGGCTATGAGACGATGCTCAAAAGGTAAACATGGACGACAATATTCAGCGCGCGTCGAAGCTCGATACAACTTCCATCAGCGACGCGCTCGACCGGCTCGGGATCGCCGGTCAATGCCTCGGCATCCAGCCGCTCGACCATCGCTTTCGGCTGACAGGGCGCGCGTTTACGATTCTCTATGGTCCCGCTTCGGCGCCGCCGGGCACGGTCGGCGATTACATCGACGATCTGGAACCGGACACGGTGGTGGTCCTCGATAACGGCGGGCGTGAGAACGCGACGGTCTGGGGCGACATTCTCACGACCATGGCGCATCGCCGCGGCCTCGGCGGCACGGTGATCGATGGCGCCTGCCGCGACGTGCATTTATCGCTCTCGCTCGGCTATCCCATCTTCAGCCGCTCTTATTCCATGCGCACCGGCAAAGACCGAGTGCAGGTGGAAGCGACGAACGGCCCGGTGAATATCGGCGATGCGCGCGTGAACGCGGGCGATCTGCTGCGCGGCGACGCGGACGGCGTGGTGGCGATCCCGCGCGCGCACGAGAAGGCGGTGCTCGATATCGCCGAAGAGATCGATGTCGTGGAAGGCCGGATACTGGCCGCGGTCAGGGATGGGATGCGGCTGGTGGATGCGCGCCGCGAGTTCGGCTATCATCGGCTCCAAAGCCGCCGCTGACCCGCAGAATTTCGCCGACGCTCCACGCCTGCGCGAAACAACCGCGAGGTTCGTGCGGCGCGTCGCCATCGAACATCTCCGGTAATTGGCCCGTGCCTCGCGAAACCAGAAACGCGCGCAGATGTTCGAGCAGAGGATCGATCAGCTCAGGAGCGTGCCGCCGCAGCGCCGTGACATAAGGCCCCAGCAGCCACGGCCAGACGGTGCCCTGATGATACGAAGAATCGCGTTCGGCGACCGAGCCTTTGTACTTCCCCACGTAGCGCGGATCGAAAGGCGAGAGCGTGCGCAGTCCGAACGGCGTGAGCAGATGACGCTCGACCGCGTCGAGGATCCTGCGCGCATGATCGTCCGGCACGGCGCAGTATCCGAGCGATAACGCGATCACCTGGTTCGGGCGCAGGGACAGATCCTGGAAGTCGCCGTCAACCACATCGGCGTAGTAACCGAGGTGCTCGTTCCAAAACGCCGGATCGAAACTCGTCGCTGTCTTGCGGGCGAGATCTTCGTGTAATGCCCGCGCCGCATCGTCGCCGAAGTCGTCGGCGAGCCTGGCCACAAACCGCAGAGCGTTGTACCAGAGCGCCTGGATCTCGACCGGTTTCCCGTTGCGCGGCGTAGCGGGGCGGTCGTTAACGCGCGCATCAATCCACG
>JASHSD010000933.1 GCA_030036985.1 Bryobacteraceae bacterium | reverse complement strand
CTCACCACCCACGCAGGCAGGCTGGATGGTCCGCCGGAATTTCGCGAGGCGACCATGGCTTTGTTGGCCGGACGTTCGTCGGATCTCGGCGCTTTGCAGGCCAAACGCCATAGCGCTCTCGTCGACGTTCTCCGCAGGCAGGCCGAGGCCGGCATCGATATCGTCACCGACGGCGAACTCGGGAAAACCTTCGGCGTGTCTTACTACGGCCGACGCCTGAGCGGCCTGACCACGCGTAAACTGCGCCCCGGCGAGCCGGCAATCATGACCTTCGAAACCGGCGAACGCATTGAGTTTGCGGACTTCTACAAGGAACTCAACTTTATGCCGCTCCCGGACGAGCGTACGGTCTGTACCGGGCCGATCCGCTACATCGGGCAGAACGAGATCGCAAAAGACCTTGCCGATTTCCGCGCCGCGCTGCGCGAGGCCGACGTTCATCCCGCGGACACTTTCGTGTGCGCGCTTTCGCCCGGCTGGCTGGAACATTTCTTCCATAATGAGTTCTACAAAAGCGACGAAGAGTACGTTTTCGCGCTGGCAGACGCTTATCGCGAGGAGTACAAAGCGATCGTAGACGGCGGGTTCGTCCTACAGATCGACGATCCCGCGCTGCCGGACACGTTCGACATGATCGTGCCCAATCCGACTCTCGAGGAATACCGGAAGTTCGCCGCGGTGCGCGTGGACGCGCTGAATCATGCGCTGAAGGGCCTGCCGGAGGACCGCGTCCGCTTTCATATGTGCTGGGGCAGTTGGCATGGCCCGCATACGCACGATCTGCCGCTGAAGGATCTGGTCGATCTGATGCTGCGGATCAACGTGGGAGCTTATTCGATCGAAGCGGCCAACCCGCGCCACGAGCATGAGTGGAAGGTCTGGAAAGAGACGAAGCTGCCGAAGGGCAAGATTCTGATTCCCGGCGTAGTGAGCCACGCCAGCAACGTAGTCGAACATCCCGAACTGGTGGCTGACCGCATCGTGCTCTACGCGGGTCTCGTGGGCCGCGAGAACGTGATTGCGGGAACCGACTGCGGGTTGGGATTGCGCGTTCATCCTCAGATCGCATGGGCGAAGCTGAAGGCGTTGTCTGAAGGCGCGGCCCTGGCGACGAAGCAGCTTTGGGGGCGATCGTCCGCGGCCTGATCGGACGTAACAGTACACTGGGGAATTACTATGCACGGGGCTTTTGCCCGGCTGGTGTTCCTGGGCGTGTGCGGAGCGGCGAGTCTGGTCGCGCAGACCACTCAAGGGCTCATTTCCGGCAGTATCCTCAATTCGGTGACCGGCAAACCCATTGCGGGCGCGTCGGTCACCTATGAAAGCTCGGCGCTTTCCGCGACCGGCCAATACAAGAGCGATCCCAACGGCGACTTCTTTCTGCCGCTGCTTTCGACCGGAACGTATACGATTCGCGCCGCCGCGGCCGGTTATCAGGCGCAACAACTGGAGCAGCTCGATCTCCCCGTCGCCGGCCGCATTCAGATCGATTTCAAGTTGCGCCCGTTGAACGACGTGTGGGAAGCGGGCCAATATCGCAGCGTCTTTCTTCCCGGCAGCAAGACCATCGTGACTTTCTATGGGCCGGACGTCGACACCAGCCGCTCGGGCACGTTTGAAGGACAACAGGGAACTCTCGGCACGCTGGATACTTCGATGTCTTACGTCATCGATCCGGAGCAGATCGAAGATCTGCCGCTCCAGGGGCGCGATGTTTACACCATGCTGGTGAGTCTGCCAGGCGTGACCGCGGACAACGGCACTACCCGCGGACTCGGCGTCAGCGTGGACGGAGCGCGTCCGTCGTCTTCCAATTATCTGCTCGATGGCGTGGAAAACGACAATTACCTGGTTACCGGTCCGCTGAATCCCGTCGCGCCCGAAATGATCCAGGAATACCGGATCTCGACCAACAATTATTCCGCCGAATATGGGCGGACCAGCGGGTTTGTCGCCAACGCGGTCACGCGCGCCGGGGCCAACGAATTCCACGGCGTCGCGTATGAATATCTCGAAAACGCCATCCTCAACGCCGCCGATTTTCAGGACAACCTGCAAGGATTCGGAAGGCTCCAGGACAATCAGAACCAGTTCGGCTATCAGGTCGGCGGGCCCATCCTGCGCAAACGCCTTTTCTTTTCGAGCGGACTGGAACAGCTGATCAGCCACGGGACGACGGACCCGGCGACTTACGCGTTGCCTACCACGAACTTCATTCCCGCGCTGAATCTGCCTTCTAGCCGCATCGCATACCAGTTGCTGACTGAGTTTCCCGGACCGAAGATTGTTTCGCCTACGGGCGCGATCGTCGCCGGCTACACCGTGTCGCCGCCTGTGGTGGTTGATCGCCTGATCGCGCTGGAGCGGGGCGATTATGTTTCGAGCGACGGCCGCGATCACATCATGGCGCGTCTCAACATCGCGCGCCTTAACGAGCCCGATTTCGTCTGGGACCCCTACCAGGAGTTCAAGTCCGCGCTGCACGAGAACACCACCGGGGGCATGGCCAACTGGATGCATACCTGGACGCCCCGCCTCACCAGCGAATTCAAGCTGAGCTATAACGACGACGATCTTTGGTGGAACCGGTCGCAGCCGCAGATTCCAGCCCTGGTCTCGGGCGACGGAACGCTGCTGCCGGGATCGCCGCTCCTGTATTCCTATCGGAATCACAACCGCTCTCCCGAGGTTATTTACAGCGCCGTCTGGACGCGCAATCGCCACATCATCACCGCCGGCGCGGGCGCGCTGTTTCGTTTCAACAGCGGCTATCTCACGGCGTTCGGCGGCGGGGAGTACATTTTTCCGAACGTCCTCGATTTCGCTTTCGATCAGCCGAGCAACCTCTATGTGGGCATCGACCGCCTGGCTTCGATTCCGGCTTCGATTCCGACGGCGCCCGATTACAACCGCAGCTACGCCTGGACCCAGACCTATTATTTCGTTCAGGACAGTTATCGCGTTCTTCCGCGATTGACTCTGAACTACGGGCTCCGCTACGAACGCTTCGGCGCGCCGCAGAACACGGGCGCGGTAAAGGACGCGCTCGTCGAACTCGGACCAGGCGGCGACTTCAATTCCCGCCTGGCTTCGGCGACGCTGCAGGTTCCCGGCTCCGGCAATGAAGCCATGTACGGGTCCGACAACGGCGATTGGGCGCCGCGCTTCGGCTTCGCTTACGACATATTCGGCAAGGGCAGGACTGTGCTTCAGGGAGGCTTCGGCCTGTTCTACGACCGGCCCTTCGACAATCTCTGGCAGACGGTCCAAAGCAACAGCATCACGGCCGCGCTTTACTCTATTTCAGGCCCGACGAATTACCTGGCGCCGATCGCTTCGGTGCTGCCGTCCTACGCCAATCAGCCGCAGGCGGCCGGCGGTTATCCGCCTCTGGTTCTGATGGATCCGAACCTGAAAAACGGCTATGCGGAGAATTCCTTTCTGGGCATCCGGCAGTCGTTCAGATCGAGCCTCACGCTTGAGGTCAACGGAACCAGTTCACTCGGGCGCGATTTGATTACGTCCGACATCGTCAACCGCCAGTTCACTACCACCCAGGGCAACGGGCGTCCCAATGAAGATTTTCCCGACATCTATTGGCGCTCCAGCCAAGGTATTTCCGACTACTATGCGCTGACTTCTCTATTGCGCTATCGCCTGCGCACCTTCCAGTTTCAGGCGGCGTACACCTGGAGCCACGCCATCGACAACCAGAGCGATCCGCTGACAGGCGAGTTATTTAACCTCGAGTTCACCACGGTGAGCAACGGCGTCGCGCCGACCGCGACGTCTTCCTTTGCGCAGCAATTCAACAGCAACGGCGACCGCGGCAATTCCGATTTCGATCAGCGACAGAATCTTTTTCTGCTCGGCATCTGGCAATCCGACGCGCGCCGCCTTCTCACGCGGGGATGGGAAGCCTCCTGGATGGCGGCCTTTCGCAGCGGGTTCCCGTATTCGATCGTGGCGCCGCAGTCCGGGGACATTCCGGGAGTCGCCGCCATCGAGGACCAGCGCGCCAACATCACCGATCCGGCCGCCGCGGTATATGCGAATCCCCGAGCCGCTGCCGGCGGCATCCTGATGCTCAATCCCGCGGCGTTCTCCGTTCCGGCGCCGGGATTGGTCGGCGATATCGGAAGAAACGCGTTCCACGGTCCCGGTCTGTACAATATCGATCTCTCCCTTGCGCGTTCATTTCAGGTTCCCCACCTGCGCGAGGGTACACGTCTGACCGTGCGCGCCGACGCCTTTAACGTGGTGAATCACGCCAATCTGAACAATCCCGGCAGCCTGCTCGGATCGCCGGATTTCGGCATTGCCACCTACGGCAGGCTGGGCGCGGCCTCGGGATTTCCCTCGGTGTCGCCTGTGAACGAAACGGCCCGGCAAATCCAGGTACTAGTACGTTTCGAATTTTAGGGCGGTACAAAACAAATCGGGGTGGTATACTCCGTAGATTAACCAACGGTTATCTGGTTCAGTTAACTAAAGCATGAAGCTTATGAGGAGGAATTTCGGCCTTTTCGTTCTGTTCTTCGGTCTCCTCCAGGTTGGAGCGGCATCTTTCCTGCCGCCGATCTGGACGTCAGATGTCGGTGCCCCCATCACCTCGTGGAGCTCAGGAAATTTCAACAGTGGCCTCGCCACTGTAAACTTTTCGTCCGACTTCTCCTTCTCGCTTTTCGGCCAAAGTTACAATTCAGTAACAGTTTCGAGTGACGGCTCCCTTTACTTCGGCGGCGCTCCGGGAAATCCCCAGCCCCAAGCCATCGTCACGCAACTGCTCCAGGGGTTGCCGCGCATCGCGGCCGCGTGGTACGACATCAACGCCATCGACGGGGTTAGTTCCATTATGGCGAACACCTCGCTTCCGGGCGAGGTAGTCTTCACGTGGCAGGATGTGGCCTCCTATACGCCGGCGGCGGGACAATCCGTGGCCGCATCCGACCTGGCCACATTTCAGGTGACTTTGGAGAGTGACGGAGACGTGATCCTCGGCTATGAGGCTTTGAACTCACTGGATCCGGCTGAGACGGGCGAGGCGAACTCCCTGCTTGGTTCGCAGCAGGCGATCCTTGGCATCACCGATGGTTATGGCGCAACGGACCCTGGTTCAACGGACTTGTCGAAAATGGCGGCATCCTCGGGTTTCTCCGATTTAACTTCGAGCGACACGATTTACCAGGTAATCGACAACAATGCACCGGATAATTCGGATCTCGCGGGTATCGATCTGATCTTTGCGCCGCAGGCCGACGGGGGGTGGCTGGTCACTTCGGAAGACGGAGCTGCGAACGGCGTGTCGCCCACGCCCGAGCCGACGACGCAGGCGGAACTGGCTTTGGCGTCGCTTGTTTTACTGGGCTGGTGGTATAAGAGGTCGCGAGTCATTCGCTAATGTCGATGGACGCGCGATTGATTCTGCGCCATTGGGTGCTCCTTGCGCTGCCGGCGTTGCCGTTCCTTGCGAAAGCGCAGACCTGCCCGAGCATCAATCCCATCTATCTGGAAGTTACCGTAAACACGTTTTATTCGACCTCACTCATTCATGACACGTTCGGCGGAACTCCGCCATACACCGCTTTTTCATCGGCAGTCCTGCCGCCGGGCCTGACGATGAACGCCGCCGGGGTGGTGTCAGGCACTCCAACGACGGTCACCAGCGGTTACTTCAACGGGTCCGTTACGATCACCGATGGCTGCCAGACCGCGGCGGTCGCGCTCTATATCCAAGTGCTTCCGCAGGGTCTGGCGATCAACACCTCGGCCCTCCCGGTTGGAATTCAGGGTGCCCCCTACAGCCAGGCGGTTTCGGTCACGGGCGGCGTCACCCCTTACACGTTCAGTGTGTTCAAGGGTCCGCTGCCCACAGGCCTTACGTTAAATCCAAGCACAGGATACGTCACTGGTACGCCTGCCGCTACGGGAAGTTTTTTGTTTACGGTCGAGGTTACCGACCAACAGGGCACGCAGGCATTTCAGACAGTGACCCTGCAGATCTATTCTCAGCTTGTCATTTCGACTGCGCCCGCGCTGCCTTCCGCAATCGCGGGTCAGGCCTATTCCTACCAGCTCAACACCCAACCGGGAACGGGAGCGCTAAACGTCACATGGTCCGCCGCTCCGAATGCATTGCCTCCCGGGCTGAGCCTCAGTACAGCCGGGCTGCTGCACGGAACGCCAACGACCCCCGGCCCATACTCGTTCTCCGTTCAGGCGTCGGACGGCGTCTCGCCCGCCGTCCTGAACGCCACTCTGACAATCTACGCTCCGCTGGTCATAACAACGGCGTCCCTGCCCAACGGGACGTACGGGCAAGCGTACGGTCCGCTGACGCTCAAGGCGACCGGCGGTTCGGGATCCTTCAATTGGTCGGCCTCCGGCTTACCGGCCGGCCTTACTCTGGCTTCCGATGTGATCTCCGGAACACCAACAGCCGCGGGCCAATTCGCACCGATAACTCTTTCGGTGCTGGATAGCCTGTCCGGTCAATCGGCATCATTATCCACTTACTCGATCACCATCGCCTACGCGACTCTCACCGTAACTCCGACCACTAAAGGCATGACTGCGGGCGCATCGGTGTCCGTGACTCTTGCCGCCGCCGGCGGTCTGCCACCGTACAGTTGGTCTCCGACCGGAACCTTGCCCGCCGGTTTCACTCTTACGAAGGCCGGCGTATTAAGCGGCACACCCGCTCAGGCGGGCAATCTTTCAATCGGCGTCGAGGTCACGGATTCGCAGCCCGCGAAAGCCTCCGCCACAATCGCCCTCAACGTTCTCGGCTTTGCCGTTTCCGTTTTGCCGCCCACTACTGTGGGATACACTTACCCAGCAGTCCTGAGCGCGGCCGGCGGAACGCCCCCATATACCTTCTCGGCGACGGGATTGCCTCCAGGCCTCTCGTTTTCAGGCGCAGGCCAGTTCACAGGAACGGTCGCACAGGCGAGAACGTACAAATTGACTCTTCAGGTGCAGGACAGCGCCGGAATTACGGCGTCTTCCGTGTACTCTCTGAACGTCAATGCTACCGGCCCCCTGTTTGTGAGCTCCCTAGTACTCACAGCCCCGAGTCTCGCGGACGGCACCGTCAACGTGCCCTACTCCACGCCACTAACCGCATGGGCCACCGGAGGCAGTCCGCCCTATCAGTGGGCGATCCAGGCCAGCTCGCTGCCGCCGGGACTCGGGTTGAGCGGCACAGGAATTCTAAGCGGCGCGCCCAGTGGCGCGGGATCCTGGACCTTCACGCTGCAGGCGACCGATACCACGGGAGCGACATCCTCCGCCGTCGCGACGCTCGTGATCAATCCTCCTCCGCTGACAATGACGACAACATCGCCGCTTAGCTCGGGAATTGCCGGCAGCGTTTATCCGCAGCAGATCCTCACCGCGACGGGCGGCTTTCCACCCTACGCATATTCCATAACCGGAGGAGCACTGCCGGCAGGCCTGAGCCTGAACAACGGCGTGATTACAGGGACCCCCACCAGTTCCGGGAATGCCGACGTCACCATTACGGCGACGGACACACAAGGTACGGCATCGCAAGTGACCCTCGCGATTGACGTCCGCCCGGCCTCTACGGATCTGCTCCTGGCGGCGGGGTCGCTGTCGTTTTCGCTGGCCGCTGGCGCGACAACCCTGCCGACGTCGCAGACGGTCGCCGTCTCGTCAAGCGACGTCTCATCCAGCAACTTCGGGGCGCCGCTCGGCTTCACCGCTCAGGTGAGCGCGGACAGCAACTGGCTCTCGGTGTCCGGCGGATCGACCACCCCGAACGCGCTTACGATCGGACTCAACAGCCAAGCTGAGACTCTGAGCGCATCCGGGTCGCCTTACACGGGGACCGTCACGGTCACCTGCACCACCGGTCCGTGTTCGGGCGATACCCAGACCGTGACTGTGCTGCTCTCAGTAACCGCGGGACCGGCGCTCCTGAGCGCAGTGACGAATATCCTTTCGTTTACCGCAGCATCATCGCCGCCCGCTTCTTCGAGCCAAAATCTGACGCTGCGGAATACCGGCGGACAGCCGCTCAGCTTTACTTCGATAGCCTGCGAAGCAGCGTGGTGCGAGTTGGGAAGTTACCCCAACTCACTCGGCGCCGGATCGTCGGTTTCGATCTTGATCACCGCCAATCCCACGGGACTTGCCGCGGGATATTACAACACCACAGTCGACGTCGCCTCGTCGGCGGGATACGCTTCCATTCCGGTGACGCTGCTGATTTCGCAAGCCGGCTCCATCCTGCTGGCCCCGGCTGGCGCGATGATCCAGATGACGCAGGGAGGGATTCCAGGCACCCCCAACGGATCTTTCCTGATTAATTTTGCGGGAACCGGATCCATTAACTGGACCGCGAATCTCGTCTCTTCCGCCAACTGGCTCACGTTGACTTCGTCGAACGGCACAGCGAGTGGCGCGATGCCAGCCACAGTCAGTTATTCCATCGATACCTCAATTACCTCGACTCTCCCGGCACAACCGTACTACGCCGATATTGAGGTAACGGCTCCCGGCGCTGTCAATACGCCTTTGGAATTCATTGTCGTTCTGAATATCGTTTCGCCCACAACGCCTGCGAGTCCGGATCTCCAACCCGCCGGTCTGTTGTTCATCGCGCAGGCCGGCTCGACGACACCACCACAGACAATCGCGGTATCCACCGGCGCTCCGACGCCCACGATGTACCAGGCTTCTCCTTCCACGAACAATGGTGGGAACTGGCTTTCCGTCAGCCCGTCAACCGGAACCGCCTCGACGTTCAGCGCCGGCCAGAGCCAGGTCTCGGTGAATACTTCATCGCTCGCTCCCGGCATTTACTACGGCGGCGTCAGTTACTCGTTCGCGAATCCTCCGGTCCAGACCGTCAATGTCACGTTGATTGTCACGCCTTCCGTCCCAGCGCCTTCCGCGGCGCGGTCGGCCCGCAGCGATGCCGTTTCCGCCGCATGTACGCCCTCGGCTCTTTCGCTCACGTCGACCAGCCTCGTGAATAATTTCGTTGCGCCCGCCGCATGGCCGACGCCGATATCGATCCTCCTAGTCGACGATTGCGGCAACGCCGTCTCCAACGGACAAATCGTGGTGGCGTTCAGCAACGGAGATCCGCCCCTGGCCCTGGGTCTCGCGAACGGCAGCACGGGGCTTTATTCAGGGACATGGACGCCGATCACCGCCGGGCCGCAGGTGACGCTGACCGCCAACGCGACCGCGCCGGGCTTTCCCGCCGCTTCCGTACAGCTCTCGGGTCAGGTGACCCCCAACGTGGCGCCCGTCCTGAACGCGAACGGAACGCTGCACGTCTTCGCGCCCGAGATCGGCGGCGCGCTGGCCCCGGGAACCATCGTACAGATTTATGGCTCCGGACTGGCCGCCGGCGCCGCTTCTGCGGCCGCTATCCCGCTGCCGACAACCCTGAACAACACCAGCGTCGTGATTGGCGGAATTCCGGCGCCGCTATATTACGTGAGCTCCGGCCAGATCAACGCGCAGATTCCTTTCTCGCTCACTCCCAACAGTCGGTATCAGGTGCTCGCCAGCGCCAACGGCGCGCTCACCACGCCCATTTCGATTCAGATCGCGCCGGTGACGCCAGGCTTCGCGGCATATTCGGGCGGCGGTCTGATAGCCCAACATGCCGCCGACAGCTCACTCATCACGGCGCAATCGCCCGCTAAGCCCGGAGAGTACGTGGTCGCCTACCTCGCCGGCATGGGCCCAACCACTGTCCCGGTGCAGACCGGCGCCGGCTCGCCCACGGACCCGTTGGCCTGGACGAGCGTGACTCCGGTTCTGACGCTGAACGGAGCCGCCGCACCGCTGTTGTACTGGGGTATGACGCCCGGTCTGGTCGGCCTGTACCAGCTGGATTTCCAGATCCCCGCCGGTACGCCGAGCGGCACGTTGACCGTCGTGCTGTCGCAGGACTCGATCGGCGCCAACGTGACTACGATTCCGGTTCAGCAATAATAACTCGATAGCGGCGCTGTCGAAATGGTTGGAAGCACGATCTCGCATTATGAAGTCGTCGAAAAGCTGGGCGAGGGCGGCATGGGCCTGGTCTTCAAGGCGAGGGACCTGCAACTTGGCCGTTTCGTCGCCATCAAGGTTCTTACATCTGCGGCCCACGACTCCGACAGCCGGCGCGCCCGCTTCGTTCAGGAAGCGCGCGCCGCTTCTTCTTTGAACCACCCGAATATCGTCACCATTCACGACATTCTCAATGTCGATCAGTCCGATTGCATCGTCATGGAATTCGTCCGCGGCGAAACCCTGGAAGAAATTATCCATGCCGGGAAAATTCCGGTGGCCGATTGCCTGAAGTACGCCGTCCAGGTCGCCGATGCCCTCTGCGCCGCGCACAGGATCGGCATCGTGCATCGCGATCTGAAACCGGCCAATGTGATGGTGACGCCCGAAGGCCTGGTGAAGGTGCTCGATTTCGGTCTCGCCAAACTGGCGGCGGCGGAGGAGATTCCCGCCGAATCCGAATCGACCGTGTCGATGCATGTCAACGGGATGCAGGCGAGGACCGCGGAAGGAACCATCGTCGGCACGGCGGCCTATATGTCTCCGGAGCAGGCCGAGGGGCAGCGGGTCGACGCACGCTCGGATATTTTTTCCTTCGGCGCCCTGTTTTACGAGATGCTTACCGGCCAACGCGCGTTCCGCGGCTCGTCCGGACTCGCGACGCTGACCGCGGTGCTTCGGGACGATCCTCCGAACCTTGCGCCGCCCGAGATGCAGCACATCGTTGCGCGGTGCCTGCGGAAGGATCCGGATCGGCGCTATCAAGCGATGGGCGATGTGAAGACCGCCATCGAACAGATTTATTTCACCGGCCGGTCCGGCATCGGACAAAGCCCGGTTACCAACGCGGCTCCTTCCATCGCCGTGTTGCCCTTTCTGAATCTCAGCTCCGATAAGGAGAACGAATACTTCAGCGACGGCCTGGCGGAGGAGATCATCAACGCGCTTACGAAACTGGAAAACATGCGCGTCACCGCGCGCACGTCGGCCTTCGTGTTTCGCGGCGCGCAGCAGGATATCGGCCGGATCGGCGAAGCCCTTCATGTGGCCAACGTGCTTGAAGGCAGCGTGCGCAAATCCGGGAACCGCGTCCGCATTAGCGTTCAGTTGATTGAGGTCCCGGAGGCGCACACCTTGTGGTCCGAACGCTATGACCGCGAGATGACCGATGTCTTTGCGATCCAGGACGAGATCTCTCAGGCGATTGTGGCCAAGTTGAAGATGAGTCTGACGCCGCCGGTCAAGCGATATACGGAAAATGCCCACGCCTACGATCTCTACCTCAAGGGCCGTTACGAACTTCATAAGATGACCCGCGAGGGCCTTGACGCGAGCAGACAGTTGTTCGAAGAGGCCATTCGTCTGGATCCGAAATACGCTCTGGCGCACGAAGGCCTCGCGTATTCGTGGTATCAGGAAGCCTTTCTGGGTTTTATCGCGCCCAAAGAGGCGATGCCGAAAGCCGGGGCGGCCGTGCGCCGGGCTATCGAACTGGACGAAGGTGTCGCCGAGGCTCATGCCACGCTCGGCGTGATTCTGGCTCTCTACGACTGGGACTGGGCGGGCGCGGAACGAGAGTTGACTCGATCCATCGAACTGAACAGCTCATCGCCGGTTTCGCGCGACGTCTATGCGTTTTATTACCTGCGTCCGGTCGGCAGGGTTGAAGAGGCTATCGCCGAGACGCAGCAGGCGCTTTCGTTCGATCCGTTGTCGATACTGATTCGCGCGCACCTGGGTTTTCTGTTTTATATCGATAAGAAATACGAGCACTCGATCGCGCAATTCCGGAAAGTGCTGGAAATGAATCCGCAATATTATCTGGCGCACGCGATGATGGGCAACGTGTATACGCTGGCGGGCGAGTTCGATGCGGCGCTCGAGTGTTATCGCCGGGCGCGCGAGGCGGACGCGAACAGCAAGTTCGTGGATTCGCTCGAAGCTATGACGCTGGCGCTGGCGGGACGCCGCGCCGAGGCGGCCGCTATGCTCGACCGGATTGTGCAGCGCGCCGAGAACGATTACATATCGCCTGTCAGCATCGCCTATGTGTGCGCCGCGCTGGGCGACAAAGACCGGGCATTCGAAAATCTCGACCGCGCCGTTTTCGACCGCGATCCGAATATTCTCGGGTTGAAATCGAATCCGATTTTCGATCGCCTGAGGACCGATGAGCGCTACCACGCGATGCTGAAAAAAATGCACCTGACCACAGGCTGAGGCCTGTATTACTGGCCCTTGAGCAACTCCTGGCGGTTTACCGTTTCTCCTTTGAACATCACCAGAGATATGGCTTCCGTAGCCTTGATGTCCTGCAGCGGATTGCCGTCCACAATCAGCAGCGTCGCTTCCCTGCCCGGTTCGATCGACCCGATGCGTTTATCCGCGCCAAGCGCCTTGGCAGAATTCAGAGTGGCTGCTCGCAATGCATCCTGCGGCGGGATTCCGGTCAGCACCCATAATTCGAGTTCATGCTGCACTGAGGGACCGGGAAACACGAGAAGCTTTCCCGCACCGGTCCCGACGGTGAGCGTCTCGCCCGCTCGCCATGCCCGCAGCAACTTCGCCTGCGCATCGCTCAGAGGCTCAAACGATTCGGCGGACTGCTTATGCGCGGAAACCGTTCTCAACGTGACGGCGAGAAATTCCGGCGGACCGATCTGCTGAACCAGGGAATCGTTCAGCAGATCGGCCCTCCCGGCGGCGGCCTGCTCGGCGGCCTCGGCCGCGCTCAGACTTGCGACGCCCTTGGGGACATCGCGCAAAAAAAGCTCTGCGCCCTGTTTCACGCCAGTATCCATGAGGTTTTTGGCCTTGACGGCGGCGTCGGAGTGGACGGCGGTATTGACAGCTGTCACGCCGCTGTAGAGGTACGCGGCGAGATCGCGCTGCGAAGGCAGCACCACGTTGTTGTCGATCAGGCCCGGCAGAACGGTCTTGCCCGCCGCTTCGATGGGTTGTG
This sequence comes from Bryobacteraceae bacterium, assembly GCA_030036985.1. Classification (GTDB taxonomy): domain Bacteria; phylum Acidobacteriota; class Terriglobia; order Bryobacterales; family Bryobacteraceae; genus BOG-234. The sequence continues at coordinate 3,244 of JASHSD010000933.1, read as the reverse complement.
CGTTCAGCGTCTTCGGATCGGGAACGTTCCCGGCGTAAACCGCCACGATCCTGCCCCCCTTCACCAGCACGCCGCCACTCTCGATGACGCGGCCATCGCCGACAAAGATGCGCCCGTTGCGGATCAGCGTCGTGCCCGAGCGGGCCATCTGTCGCCAGAGCACTTTCGTTTTCGTGATATTGTCCTTCGCGTATGCCTGCCAGGTCCCAAGCATCATGAACGGCAACAGAACCGCGGTCAGCCACAGTTTGGCCGCGGGCCGCATCTTCTCTTCCTTCTCCCAGCGAAAAAGTTTGACGCACAGGAAAAATCCGACCGCGGCGGTGAGGAGCATGGCGCCGACGGCCTGCCAGTTCGCGGCCAGCGTTTCGTTGCGCAGCATGATGCCCTGCATTCCGGTCATGAGCCAGGTGGCCGGAATGAACTGCACGACGGTCAGCAGCCAGTTCGGAAACATCGCCGTGGGTATTGTGGCGCCGCTGAGAAACATCATCGCCATGTAGAGGATCTGTACGATGATCCCGCTTTCCTGCATGGAATTCACCACCGAAGCCACCATCAGCCCGATAGCGCTCATCGCCAATACGCCGAGGACGATGAAGATAAGCAGGCTGCCCAAGTGCTTCGGCATCGCCATGCCGTAACTTGTCTTCGCAAGGCCGAGCATCAGGATGACGAATGGCATATAGACGATGAGATTCGTAATGGTCGATGCAACCAGCAGCGGCAGGGGAGAAATCGGCGCCACTTTATAGCGCCGCAGAATATTCAGCTCGCGTTCCTGCGCCGCGCGAATGCCCGCGCCCATCAGGCCCGCGCCCAGCGTGCCGATGACCGTGACCATCGCCACGACCTGAATAATGGCTCCTCCCTGTGCCGCGTGGCTGAGCTGGGCGAAGATCAGGAAAAACGCCAAGGGCATCAGAAAGCTGAAGAAGATGACAACCTTCTGCCGAAAGGCCAGGCGGATGTTGGTTCGAATCAGGGCTAAGTAAGCGTTCATTCGCGCAGCCTCTTTCCGGTTAATTCGATGAAGACATCTTCGAGCGTCGGGCGGGCCAGATGCACATCTTCCAGCCCGATGCCCTGCGCGTCGAGCCATTTCACAATCTCAACCAGCGTGCGCGCGGGCCGCGTGGAAGCGACGATCAACCGGCGTCCCTCGTCGGCGAGCCGCGATTGCGTCGATTCGGGCCAGTTCGGCAGAGCGATTCCGCTCAGGCTTCGATCGCAGAGGATTTCGATGGTGGATTTGGTCGCGCTGTTCTGCTGCAGTTCGCGCGGGGTTCCGAAGGCGATGATTTTGCCCGCGTCGACTATAGCCACGCGGTCGCAAAGGCTCTCCGCTTCCTGAATGTAGTGGGTGGTGAGCAGGATGGTTCGCTTTTCCGAGCGCAGATCCCTCACCAACCCGTGGATTTCGAGGCGGACCTGCGGGTCGAGACCAGTGGTCGGCTCATCCAGAAAAAGCAGCGATGGATCGTTGATCAGCGCCAGCGCGATGGCGAGGCGCTGCTTCTGGCCGCCGGAAAGCGTGGAATAGAAGGCCTCGCGCTTCTCGGCGAGTTGGAGGCGGTGGAGCAGGTCGTCGGGTTTCAGTGTGCGGCTGTAGAAGGCAGCGAAGAGCTGGAGCGCTTCGATGACCTTGATCTTGTCCGGCAGATTAGTGGCCTGCAGGCAGACGCCAATGCGGTCCTTGAGCTGCTTCTTTTGTTTGTCGGGATCGTAATCGAGGACGCGCACTTCGCCGCCGCTGCGTTGGCGAATGCCCTCGAGAATTTCGACAGTGGTGGTTTTGCCCGCGCCGTTGGGTCCGAGAAGGCCGAAGACCTCACCCGCCGCGACTTCGAAATCGATGCCGCGGACGGCGTGGACCTCGCCGTAGTCCTTGGTCAGACCGGCCACCGAGATGGCTTGTGTCGATGTCATGATGCTTTTGGCGTCGTTTTTCAGAGTAACGGAGCGGACGGGGGGAAAGTTCCGTTTTCGGACGAACGGTCGATTTGGAGGGACGAATCGAGAGGCGGGTTAGTCGAGATCCATTGCGGCCTTCAGGCCGTTCTCGATTTCCTGGAGGGTTTCCCGCGCCAGACTGCCCAATCTCTTCGTCAACTTTGACCGATCGAGGGTGGTCACCTGGTGGCATATGGCAAAGCTTTTCTTCCCAGGACTCGTACCGGAAGGCAGTTCCACGACGGTTGGACCGCGTCGAGCCTGCGATGTCGAGGTTGTCAGCGGCACCACGATGATCGATCTCCACGAGGGAGTCAAATTAAACCCGTCGTGGGAAATCAAAACCACCGGCCGCCGCCCGGTCTGTTCGGAACCCGATCGCGGGACGAGGTCTGCCCAATAGATTTCTCCGCGTTTCACTTCCGTCCCTTGCTCGTTTCAACAAGGTGCTCAATGCCGGCTGATTCGAGAGCGGGGTCAAGATCGAAATCAGACCCGGCCATCGCCGATGCGTAGGCGGCTATGGCGTCGTGCCTGGCCCTGCGCACCTGATGCCGCAGCCACTCGTCAATCACGTCTCGTGCGAGAACGGTCGCAGGCACCTGGGCGCGGTCGGCTTCCGCCCGCAGATGTCTATAGGTCTCGTCGGGAAGTGGCAAATGGAAATTCTTCATGCTTTCCCCACCTTGACATCAATTATGCCATACGCGTGTGGCATGAATTATGGCATGAATGGGTGATTCCCGGCATTCAGTTACGCAGAGGCTTGCCGGTTTTGAGCATGTGCTGAATACGCTGCTGTGTTTCCTGACGTCCGCACAGGCTGAGGAAGGCGTCGCGCTCCAGGTCGAGCAGATACTGTTCCGATACCTGCGGCGTTCCGCTCAGACGCCCGCCGCTAAGTACGTAAGCCAGCTTTTCGCCGATGACCGCGTCGAACGCTGAGATGTATCCGCCCTGTTGCGCCATCCACACGCCCATCTTCATCAGCGCGAAGCCCTCGTCGCCGCTGACGGTGATATCGGTGCGCGGCGCGCCCGGCGCATAGCCCGGCACGAGCGACAGCGCCAGCTCCTTCGCATCGTCGATCAGGCGCTCGGGGTTCATTGAGATTCCGTCGGCGTCCGCCAGATAACGGAAATGCCGCGCTTCCGCGGCGCTCGCGGATACCTTGGCGAAGCCGATCTGCTCGAAGATTTTTTTGATGTCGTGCGAGCGCAGCAGCATCTCCTTGCAGCCGCCGCCCGCGGGTATGAGTCCCACGCCGACCTCGACCAGCCCCATGTACAGC
>JASHSD010000932.1 GCA_030036985.1 Bryobacteraceae bacterium | reverse complement strand
GCAGGTCGACGACAACCCAGCGCTCCTCCCGCGACTGGATCGAATCGACACGTAGGGTGAGAAACTCGCCGCGTCGGAGCCCCGCAGCCGATCAGCATGGCGAGGACTGCGTGATTTCCTATGCCGCGCAGTGACTCTCTCTCTCCACATTCGCCAGCAGTCGTTTTCCCTGCTCGACTGTCTGCCAGTTTCGAAGGCGATCGCTGATCCGGCGCACGCGTTTCACCCTTCGAATGCTGGCGGCCAGTTCCGAACTGCGCAGACCAGAATCCGCCGCTTCGAAAGATCCTGTATCGGAGAACGGCGGTTCTGTTGAATGAAAGCCGTGGCTGTTCAGGGCTGCTGCTTTGGCCTGCTCCAGATCCGGAAGCGCCAGGATGTGCTTCGGCGGCCGTTTCGTTCTCCCCGCTGCGCCTTCAGGAATTACCGATCCTCGACAGTGCGCAGGCGAAGCTTATCGCCGCCCGGTTATTGGTGCTTTGGAACGTAGTGCCGGAGCAGGGATCCCGTGACCAAAATGCAAATCACAACCGCAACGATAAGACTACGAACCCGCCAGTGGGTGCGTCGTGAGTCTGGTGCTTCTGACACCTGGCTTGACCAGAGAAGAGATATGAGAGCGAGACGCTCCTGCCACAATATTAAGAGCATGGATACCGATATGAGGGCTGAGATAACGTATGGTCCATAGTCGTTGACAAGGATGAAGATATTGATCAGCAGTATGTTTGCCATGACTGGGGTCATCAAGAGCGCTGCGATTAACGTTGTCTTCCGGAACAGAAGTAAAGTGGCGCCTGCAACCTGCGTCGAACCGAGCAGACATGCGTAGGTTCTTGAATAGCCGTAGTAGTACCACGTAAGCTGATAGCCGGTCAGCGATCCGACGGGCCGCCGCGCAAGCTGCGATTGAAGGTTGAATTGCAAGTGGAGAAGTTTACTGGAGCCGTACATGAACAGCATGAAGGCGCAAAAGTACCGTAGCCAATCCAAAAGCCTTGGGTAAAGGACGGTTTTCTTTTCTGCTGCAGCATCGATCATAAAGAAGTCCCACCTTATCATTCCAAAAGGAATCTGCAAGAGCTGCAATATCTACATGCGGCCAGGCCGCTCCTTAAAGTCCCACGGAGGTTCAGAATAACAGGATTGCGCCTGTTGGCGCCATTACTGGTGATCCACTGGTCGATCCCGCCTGTTTTCATATAGCCCTCGTGAACTGCGGTCGGATCGACTGGAGAATTTGGTGCGGCGCGGCGGGATGATATTGTGCAGGCGACGGTCAGTACGGCGACTGCGACGATTCGTCGCATCGGGCAAAATGCTCCTCTGAGAGTGAGTACTTCGACAGAACCAAAAGGTTCGACGAAAATCCGTCAAGCGAGTCACGCTCTGGAAAGTCCCGCAGCATGCTGTCCGGGGCAGCCGCGAGTAATGCCGTTGCGTTCGGGAATCCATTTTGACGGTTTGGCGCCATGTCTGACTTTGGCCGGCAGGGTGCAGAGCAGCGCAGAACATCCCTGGTCGCGCAGCGTTTACTGGTGCAAACGGCATCGCTCGTCAGCCGCGGGTAGTCGACTTGAGCGGAAACCCCGAAGCCGCAGAGCCGAGCAACTGTTGCGAGTTGGTCGTCCGGGGGCGGCGGGATTTAGATCAGATCCAGTGCCGGTTTCAGCGCGCGGCGGCCAGCGCCCCCGACAGCCCGACGTCAAGAACGCCAATCGTTTCCGTTACGCTCAGCCCTTTTCGTTCCGCCGCGCTCACGCCCCGGCGGTCGTCCATGAGCAGCAGGTCTGCTTGAAGCGAAGGGCCGGCAGAATGCGGCCCGCTCGGGCGGATCGATGTCGATCAACGAGGAGTCGGACGGTCTTTGCGAAGGGCGCCCTTGACGGGAGTTCATAATTCTCCATCTCCGAGTCGCGGCCTATGCCGTTCGGCGTGTGCACCCGCGCCGAAACCACTCACTTTGACCTATTTCCGAATGATTCGCGCCAGCCCCAGAAGTCTGGAACTGATTCGTATTTTTCCGAGTTCGGCCGCTTCGGTGTTGATCTCAAATCGGACACGGCCGCCTTCGAGGAAGAAGTTAATGATCGCGCCATCCTCTCTTGCCTCGCCGCACTCTCCGACAGTCAGAAGCCCTGGTTTTTTCATTTCGGCGAGCGCAGTCCATGTGCGTTTCGGTTCGGCTGAGCTCACGAACAGAATCTGGCAGGAACCGGCCTCCGCGCTCTTCGAAATATCGCGAACCGTCAGTTTCCGCCCATCAATCGATTTGCCTTCGATCGTGTCCTTCAGCCAATGTCCGAACGGGTCTCGCCCGAGGACGCACGTCAGGAGCGGGGCCTGGATGTCGGCAGTCTCTGCCGGCCACTCGACGAACCGCGCGAAATTATAAATGAATGCGGCTTTGACCTGATACTCATCCATTGCCTGACCGAAAGCAGCGAAGGGGATCAGAAACGCGATCAGCAAACAATAAGCGTATCGAGGCTTTGCATTTCCGCGAGTCATGAGGGACCTCCGAACCGCCACGTTACTCTGGCGACGATTGACCGGGCAGTCTCGGAGGGAATAACCTGCAAACCGTCGAGAAATTCGATGTGCCGCGGCGTGAGCAGGTTCTGCCCAGCGATGCTGATTTCCGTGGACTCCCCGAGTTTTCGGCCGAGCCGGACGTCGAGCCGGGTGTAGGCGGGAACCAGCCCCACACCCGCGCCGCCCTTGAGGTGTCCAACATAGAACACCGAAGTATCCCATTCCAGGTGGGACGGCAGATTGATTTGGGACCGCAGTTGCGCCTGGTTTTTGGGAGAATCGCCGGTGTTATTGGCTCCGAAGGAGGTGTCATTGCTGGCGGGATTCAGGGAAAGGTCCGACTGCAGGAAACTGAATCCCGGACTGACACGCCACCAGGCCGTCGCGTTCCAATGCGCGGAAAACTCGACTCCGTAATCCTTGGCTTTGCCGTAATTTCCGTATGTGGTGGGAATCACCAGAAACGGCTCCGGGGTCACGATGAAGTAAGGGGCTTGCGACTCGTCGGTCAGCAGGCTGCTGTAGTACGCCAGAAAGACCGAGGCATCCAGCGTCAGCCGCTTTGTAACCTCGGTTCGATAACCAAGCTCGTAATCCAGCACCGTTGGGGCTTCCAGATTGAGGTTGCCATTGAGCTGGACAAGGCCTGATCCCACTCCCGGAACCGGAACCGTCTCGACAGTCAATTGCGATTGCTCATCGAGCCAGGATGGCTGCTGGACGGCCCTCGAGACCGCTGCCCATACGCTCTGGCGGGCGTCCGGCGACCACACCAGCCGGACGCTGGGTTCGAGCTCGAATCCGGTGAAGGCGTTGTGTTCAACCTTGGTCCCCATTGTCAGCGCCAGAGAGTCGGTCAGATCGATTTCGTCCTGAATGAATGTGCTGAAGAGATTGTCCCGCCGGCGCCCCGTACCAAACGTTATTTCATAGCCATCGGTATAGGTCTGGTCCGTCAAACGATAGCCAATGCCGGCGACGATATCGTTCCGCGGACCGATGTGGAAGTGATACTGAAAATCGGCATCACCC
>JASHSD010000931.1 GCA_030036985.1 Bryobacteraceae bacterium | reverse complement strand
CACGCCATGCAGGATCGTCAAGAGCGCGGCCGGTGTCGCCGCATCCGTATAGAGGTTCTGGCCCTGCTTCCCCTTCCAGGGCAGCTGCACCTGGAACTCGTGTCCGGGCTCGTTCTGGAACGTGGTATGTCCCGTGAAGAGGATATTGAGCCCCTGCGACAACCCCTGCCACGTCAGGACCATCGCGCCGAGCTGCTTCGCAGCGACCCGCGACTCAACCGTCTGCCGTCCCGCTGCGAGATCGCGCAATCCGCGCAGACCATCACCGACGAACCCGAGATTCGACAGCAGCCAATCGGGGGCGAAGAGAATCGATCGCATCGCGTGGCGCGTCGTCACAGACACACCGATCCGCTCCCAGTGCAGACCCCCATATTTCTTGTTCATCAGCCCGGCGACCCGTTCCGCGATCTGATCCGCCGTCCATGGCGCTTTCGTCGCGGGATTGATCTCGCCGAGCAACCCCTGCGCATTCTGGAAGGACCGCACGGCATCGTACGCTTTGAGCCCGGTCCACGCTTTATCCCAGAGCGCCTTATTCCGGAATCCCTGGAACCGAGCCGCGAAGTTGCGCTTCTCGGGCGAGAGCGTCTCCAGGTACGCATCAATCATTTGGCTGCGCCGGGTCGTGAGGCCCTGTCGGACTAACCGCTCCATGGTCGGGGTCGGAGACTGTAACCATGCCAGACCTTGGCGTATCGGGGTGAACCGTTCGTAACTGGGGATCAGTGCGTTCGCCGCATCTCCGAATTGTCCACGTAAGGCCGCTTTGGCTGAATCCGTGAGCGCGTCTACGGTGCCCCGAGCGATGCCCATTGCGAACGACGTGGGACGTGTAAACCCGAGCTGTCCGAGCAAATGAAAATCGTGGAAGACGCTGATGGACAATTCGGCCCGCTTCACCAGTCCCTGGTAGGCCTGGAACGCTTTGAGCCCGCTGACTTCGGCAAACGGATCGTGCCCGATAAAGGCCGATAGTGCCTGCCGAGTGTCCGGCGTGACCCAGAGCCGCTGCGTGATCGGGATCGGCGTCCCGTTCTTGTCTTCGATCGCGATCGTTTTCGAGAATCCCGGCGCGTCGACCGAGACCATGCCCTCAACCGGGCTGGAGGACCACTGGCCGAGATGACTATCCACAATATCGCCAGCGATCCGCCGGCTCATCAGCACATGGGCCGTATCGAGATCCTCGATCCGGTTTAGATCCACAATATCGAGAGAGCGCGGGGTGAGCCCCTGCGCGATACCTTTCACGAACGTATCAATGGTGCGCCCCTTCGCGAACCTGGAGGACACGCGCAGGCCGCCTCCGACGCCGGCGGGCGACCTCACGTCCCGCCCCGTGGTCGTCTTCTCCCACAGATGCGGCACATGGTAGTTGAGCAATCCCTGCTGCACGTCTTCATCCGTGCGCAAGGCTCCCCGAAGCAGATCGTATCGGCTGATCGTGCTCAGCAGCTGCGTTTCTTCTGGGGTGAGCCGCTGCGCTCGCGCGACGATGTTCCGGAGGGCGGGACTTTTCGCCAGCGCTTCGGGCAGGAATTCCTGGACTTCGGCGGGATTGCGTTCCGCATCGAGCCGGAGCGCGAGGGCCTGCCGCAGCAGACTTCCCCCATCGCGTTCCCCGGCTTGCACCGCGAGCTGCCGTGTCGCGTTCCGCGTTTCATTCCAGAAGTTGTTCGACACCACGCCTGAGAAGTCGCGCTCGCCGATGGCGTTATTGATCACTTCCCGCGCCGGGGTCGATTTCCGCGAGGACGCCGCCGCGATCCCTTTGAGTTCGTCCAACGCCGCCTGCGCATGGGCTTGAGCGCGCTGAATCAGTGGCGGCTTCGGAATCGGGACTTCGGGGGGGAGCTGGCCTGCGAGTGGATTCTGTGGCGAGAGCGGCAGCGTCGGATGCCCACCGGCTTGTTCGGCCCGGATCGCTGCGGGAATCTGCGCCATGCTCTGCGGTCGCAACGGAGGAGCCGCTACCGCTGTGCGGGGACCACCGCGGCGCGCTGCCGCTTCCGCCGTCGCGACATCGGCGGACCGAGCGGCTTGCTGTTCTGCGGAGACCGCGGCGGCCGCCTTTGCCGGACCTTGCGCACCAGCTTGCGTGGCCTTTTGCGCTGCCGTTTTAGCAGCGGCCACTGCTTCCGCCGCACGTTGCGGAGCCGAGGCGGTTCTGGCCGCTTCGATCGCTTCGGCCTCGGAAATCCGACGGACGGCCTGACCGGCCACTCGTCCCGCAATCTCTGATGCGGCTTCGCCACCCACCATCGCGGGCGCGGTGCCCGGAGCGAGCCAGTTGAGCAGCCCCGAGGCTGCTTGTTCGTTCGGTCCTTCCCCGCGAACCCCTTGGACGGCCCGGTTCTGTGGCGTTCCTGGGATGCCGCTTGCCAGGAAGTTGAGCCCGGGCACGATCTCACGGTTGGCCCAGTTCTTAGCTCGTTGCACGATCCCTGGTCGTACAACCATGGGCTGCGCGATCGACTGAGGACGCACGGACGGCGCGGCTGGTATCGCGGGTGAACGTGCCGATGGTCCTGATACTGTCGGAGCGACCGAGACGATCCTTGGGGTCCGTTTCTGTGACGGTCCGGAAGGAATCGTGTCAGTCACGCTGACGATATTCGCCACGTTACTGCACCTGCGTCCAGGTCGTCCCGTTGCTCGCCCACCGCGTACCGTCATCCAGGGTCACGGTCTTGCCGGTATATTGGGACGCCGGAGCAGTCGGTGCGGAAAATGGCGCGGGCACGAACGTTCCCGTAAACTGTTTTGATGGATTGAGCAGTCGATAGTAGGTCGACAGTTGTTGCAATGTACTTCCAAGACTGGGATACAGCGTGGTGTTAACCGGATCGTTCAGCAAGACCCCATCCGCTGCCGTTCCCTGGCCATGTACCACACGTTGTAACGCATCGGTAATATCCTTCGGGAACGTGGCTCGAGCACGATTCCAGATCGCTTCATACCGGGCACTATATCCTTGTCGGCGCCGGACATCTGCGGGTTGTTCCGGACGTGTCGTCGATCCCACTTGAGATGGGACGCCGTATTGGTCATAGATCGCTTGCAAACGTTTCTGCAATGCCGGCAGACGCGGATCGTTCGGATTCACGGCAGCGATCGCGTTGATCTGTCCCTGGAGACTGTCGATCCCAATCCGGACATTCTCCGGGATCTTGCCCTGCCCCGTGTTCACCGTGACGCGTGTGGTACGTGGTCGCACATTGACGGCCGGCGTGTACGATTGTGGCAGACTACTCAGCCACTGACGCGCTTCGTCCGGCGTAATCGTGCCGTCCTTCACGAGCCCTGGGATGACCTTCTGCCGTAAATTCGCCAGA
>JASHSD010000930.1 GCA_030036985.1 Bryobacteraceae bacterium | reverse complement strand
AAACCTTCCGAATTCACCGGAGAAGGACCATTTGCGCTCTATCGGCGGGAAATACACCGGCTTGGCATTTATGAATTTCAGGCCCTGGACATCGTTGTTGGTGCTGATGGGAAAGCTGGTGTAGAGCAGGTACGAGATCGCTCCGGTCTTGCGGGTGGCATTGTCCACAAAATTGACGAACGTGTCATTCACCAGATGGTGCGTGTAGTCGTAGTATTCGAAGCCGCGGATCGGGTAATCCGCATCCTTGCGAGGCATGCTGCGCCCGTAAGCGATCTCCGCGGGAGTTGTGGGGGTGCCTTTATTGTCGGTTTCGCCCACGAACAGGGAGTCCTCGACCTTCGAGGTAAAGTCGCCGTGGAACCGGGCCACACCGGGGTACGCATGTGTGTAGCCGATACCGCTGTCGGCCAGTTTGAGGCCCTTGAACACATGATTCTCACCTCGGGCCCAGATGGCGGCGCCGCCGTTCTTGTAGCTGGTGAAGTCTTTGATCACCGTTTCCAGCCTCGCGCTGTTGGTGTCGCCGGGAACCGTATAGGGCAGATGCGTGTTCCCGCCAAGGTTGAATTTACCCTGCGCATTGGGTCCGCGATCGAACATCAGCCCGTCGATGTCGGAGTGGGCGACGTTGCCGGAAAACTCCCGCAGCTGCGTTTCACGGGGCCAGGTCTTCGCACTGATCTCCGTGCCTTCAAACTTACCCGTCGGGTGTTCCGGCAAAGCGATCCAGAAGCCCGTTGCCTCCGAACCCGCGGACACATTATCGCGGTACGTATTGTCGGGGTTCGTGATCCAGAATGTAGACACCGTGTTGTCCGAAGGAATCAACTGGTCCTTGGCATTCTGACCTGCCCCGGAGCCGTTCAGAGCGTTGGTCGGATTACACGGTCTGGTGGGATTGCACCTGGTCAGGATCCCCAAGTTTCCAATGTACTCGTTACCGTGTTCAACGCCGTCTTCGAGGAAATAGCAGTGACCGATGTTGTTGTAGGCCACGTTGTTCTGAACCCGCACATCGTTGGTGCCATGTACCGTCACACAGCGGCTGTAGGTGTCGTGAATCGCGGAGTTCTCAATGTATTGCCCCGGCGCATCGCCAACCAGATGCCAATGGATTGGATACCTCGCAAGGTTCTCGTGCTGACCCATTCGAAAGAACTCGACGCCGGAGACTTTCATCGTCGACCCGACCATCGCCATCACATGCCCGCCACTGAACGATTTTTCCGCGTCGGGCGAAGCCTGGATAACGATGTTGCGTGTGAGCATGCCGACTTCGGCACGCTCATCCACGCCGTAGGTGACCTGGCCGTAGTGCATATATTGAAGTTTCTGGTCCAGCGTAATCGCGTTTCCGGAGATGCGGGAGATGGTTCGTTTCTCCGCCTGGTGGGGATCGAAATCCGTCGACGCGACTACAATCACGTCGCCCTTTTTCCAGTCGCCGGCATTCTGGACTTCGATCGTGTCGCTGCCCGCGGCGGCTGTTTTTACCAGCCTGGTCCAGGAGTTTTTCTCAGGACCGTGCAGGCTCAGGGTTCCGCCCATCATCATGATCCCGCGGTCACCCATTGTTTCGATGTCTTCACCCGGGACGTTATTGGTCAGGGTAATCGTCGCGTGGCGCGTGTGGGGTTTGGCTTCAGTGCCAATCTCCAACTCCCCGTGCACCAGTATCCACTCGGTGGTCAGTTCAAGATCTTTATTATCCGCGAAGCTCAGTTTGCCGTCGATCATTAAACCGTGCAGCGCCGGCGGACTGACATCGAGGACAACGTTCATGTCCTTGTTAATAGTGACAACGGCGTCTTTGCCCGGCACCTTCTTGTCAGGCCAGGTGGCCGGATTAGACCAGCGCCTCGCTTTGGCCGTCGAAGAAGTGCTTTGCTGCGCCTTAACGGCGGCATATCCGCCGAGGACTAAAAAGGCCGAACACAGCAACGAAAAGAACAAGACATAACGTTTTCGCATCGTTAATCCTCCATGACCGGGAAGTCGATTCGCGCGTTTGCGAAACAACGAATCGAGTGATTGTCCAAGGCCGAGTTTATACCATGCAACAACTGAAAAACAGACGACGTGGCTTTCATATTACGCTACTTTCTCCCGCGGGATTTCAGTCTCGGTTTTGCGTCCGGGAAGCGTGGCCGGCGCCCACAGGTCACGAGGGCCGGAGATTTTTCGGAAACGGTGTTCTGTGAGCGCGCCGCACCGCTCTGCGGGCTCTCGATCAGGTCGGTCGTCGCCGGGCATTTGCACCGCGAGGGCGGCAGCTTGAATCGCTGCAGTTGATACGAATTCAATAGATCGCGCCGAGCGGAAGTTCCAACCAGTTCCGCTACCGGCCATGCCGCGGCTTCTCGAAGCAAGGCGTGTTCCTTCTTCAACAGCGTCACCGTCCCTGATTCCGGATACTGGAAACCAGATCCCTGAACGCTTCGGCTGCAAACATGAACACACTTTACTACAGGTTTCGCCCCCTTGGGCCGACTCCGGATATGTGGCGTTAACGCGCGTTTCCGGCAACGGAGGACAACAGGGCAGCCGAAATCGCAGCTTCGCTCCAGGAGGCCATCGCAAATTTTTACCCGGCATCAACGTAGCGGCATAGCCGAAACGCCCCCTGAGGCATAGCCGAGCTTCTCCAATTTGCGCGTTGCGTCACACCACCACAAATTCCAGTCGAGCTTGGGGTTGCAGCGGAACTGCCCGTGTGGCCGGCAGAATGCGCGCCGTGAAACTACTATAGGCGCGACGCAACCGCGGTGGCCTCGTGGCGCAGACTCTCAGTCCGCCGTGCCCGGAATCCTCCGGGCACTCCGGCCACCCACGGACTGAAGCCTGTGCGATCATTCCGGGGCGAAGCATGCGTCCCGAAGAGTCGGGACGCGCCACGGTTCACTTCAGGCGACTTTCAGTCCGGTCAATTCTCCGAAGGCCGCTCCAGGCGGTCGATCACGAGCATTTCGACCGGCCCTTTTGAAGATTGGGCTCTCACACCCAGTTGTTCCTGCAGAGCAGTAAAGATGTCCGGGCTGGCGGAATCGGGTGGTGGCGCGAGAGCCGGCGTCCCGGGGGCGCGCCCTCCGGGCCCAGGCAGGGCTCCCAGGCCTCCCGCGGTGGCCTGGTCCGGAGTGTATTCCAGATGAAAATTGTAGGTTCCGGTGGCGCCGGTTTTGTCGACGATCGCGCGGCCCAGAATGTTTGAGAGCGTTTCGATGAGACGCGTCATCGGGATACCCCACGCATCGATCCGACCACGACCCATTCTGATGTTTCCGCAATAGTTCGGTATCGGGCCACCGGGCGGCGGAGGCGCGGGAGGATGATCGCGATCGACGGTCACGCAGCTTCCCGCAGTGGACGCGGTCAGTTTCAGGCCGCCTCTCGCGGGGGTCAGTTCGTAGACGGGAGCATCTGTTTTCGTCTCGCGGTGGAAGGCGAGTTTGAAGCGATCGGCGAGGAGAGACTGCATCATCAGACGCATCTCAGTCGGCGGCGCCGCTTTTTCGGATTTGGCTACGACGTCATACTGTTGCGAACCCGCCCAGGAGGGCGCGCCGGAGATCTGATAGTCCCGGACGTCGTACGCGTACCCGAGCAGGATCCGCACCGTGACGTTTTCCGCATTCAGCCTGCCGCCGGGCGCAATTTGGATGCGGATCATGCCGCTGGCGCCCGTGTCGGGTTTGATGGTGGCGACCTCGAATGCGGGCCGGTCCGTGACTGCGGCCGGCGACTGAGCGTGCAACAGTGGCGCAGTCAGAGCGCCGATCAGAATTGCCGCCGTAACCGCCGCCATTCCCGCCGCCATCAAAGTCCTCGTTTAAGTTTAACGGAAGAAGAAGTTTCCCGGCAGGACATGCCGGGCATGTCTCTCACCAGATGCTGAAGCACTACAGCGACATCCGCATGGATACGAGACGGAAGGCGCTCGAATCAATAGTGGACGCCGCAAGACGACGCCCCAGCCGGTGTCCGTCGGTTTTATTTTCGAGCGTGGACTAGCAGATTGTTTCAAGTGATCCACTTTTCACTGTAACTCCGACTACGAGCATGGACCGGGTCCCCTAACCTCTGAAATCTTTTGAGAGCAGTCGTCTCGATCTGTTCTGTCAGGTCGAACGGGCGCAAATTCTTTTGTCGACTACCCGGCGGATTCAACGGCCGAGCGATACGGCTGGTACAATCTCATTCATTCGCAAGCCTCTGCCAACTGCGACCATCAAACATTTCCAGCGCGTTATGATGCCCTTAACGTTCAAAGCAGCTTAGTGGCAGGCCATGGCTCAGCGCGACCGAGTCTCGGAGACCGCAGAAAAGAAACAACGGGGGCCCAAGGCCGCGCGCAGCTTTCATCGCGAGTTTCAGAGCCTTCAAAAGCTCTGGGAGCGAGTGCGGGCAACCAATTCTGACACGGATGATTTCTTTGTAATCCGCGCAGTAACGCTGCTGGAAGTATTTTCGCGCGATTGCCTTTCACAACTCATCGACAGCGGATCTCCTTACGCAGAGAGGGCGGTCGATCTCAAGATGGATCTGAAGATTGACCTCGGGTTTGTTCGGGCGATTCAAGGTCGCGTAATCACGATGGGCGACATGATCGCGCACAGCGTCTCAATCAGTACTTTTGCTCATGTAAGCAGCGTTTTTAAGACGATTCTGGGCAAGGATCTTGTAGCGACGATCTCACCGGCAACGCGAAAGCCAGCCGTGTGGGAGCGGCAGAAAGTACCCGAAAAAATCATCTCTGATCCAGATAACATTAGCCACACCTTCTCGCGCTTATTTGACATACGCAACATTCTCTGTCACGAGTTTCGGCAAGAGGAAATTTATGACCGCAAAGAAATAACCGTGTTTCTGGCGGCCGCGGGGCAATTTGCTGCTGCGACAAGCGTAACGTTCGATCACATGCTCCGCGGCGACCTCCCGGACACCATAGAGGAGCGGATCGAGATTGCCAAGCGCGAGCTGGAAGAGGGCGAGCAGTTCCTTGCTGAAGTTTATGCCCGGGTTGAGGGCGACGGAGATAAGAAACACCGCCGTCTGCTTGGTAAATCCCAGAGGGCGTGGGACGCTTTTCGAGAGGCCCAATGCGCCTTCCACGCCGACGGGGCCCGTGGGGGAACGGCCGCTGCTCTATTGTCGCTTGCCGAGGCGGATGATTTGACGCAACAGAGAATCGATTCCTTACGCCGCTTTCTTCCGAGCGTCGAGGATACTGATTAGCGGCACGTTTGCGCGAATGGAGGGACTGAGAGTCCCGCTTAAGGTGGCGGCCAAATGACGCAGCTCAGTTCAGCCGCTAGCCCGAACGAGATACGAACCAGCCATGGAGGTGCCTACGCGATACAAACGGCCAGTGACTTGTCGATTACCAAGGCTGAAAAGCTGACCCTGCTCAGGGAGTACGCGACGGAGTACGAGGCGCTTGCCAAAGCCGACCTCTCTGCTCTGAATCGGAAGATCTCCAGAGAGGCGTTTTCAGAAGTGCTGGACGCGATTGGGGCGCTGCTGGCGGAAAAATCGGCTTCGTTCGCTGCCGCGCCGGGTCCCGTGCGAGAGTTTCTGAACAGCAATCCAGTGCCAGGAGAAATGGCGCTGCTGCTGCCTGATTCGCATCGGGCCTTCTGTCTGGCACTTAACTCGCTCAAGCAGTGGGTCGTTGCTGAACAGGCAGCAATGGATCGATATCTGCTCGGGGGGAGAGCCCGCGAATTATGCCGCGAGGCCTTCGACCACTGTCTGGTCACCGGCGACGCATTTGCCGCCGACATCGAGCTTCACCATCCGATTCGGGACGGGCGACCGCCGATACCGTTGAGCAAGACAGGGCACTCGCTAATAGAGGGCCAAACCGCCAACACCAGCGATGACCCCATGGAGGTCGCATTGGTCGAGCTTCGACAAAAGAAAACCGATCCTGGAAACACCTCCGACGGGGCTGTCTGGACCTGCTTGGCCGTGCTGAACCGTGGGAATCCAAGGAGAGCGCTGCCGATGCAAGGGCATTCGCGAGAGCAGCAGTCGCGGCTTCGGGCGCTGACTACGCTACGATTCTCGCGTGGCTGGAGGCG
>JASHSD010000929.1 GCA_030036985.1 Bryobacteraceae bacterium | reverse complement strand
AACACGCGCAAAACGGGTCGCGTCCGCGCCGCACGAATAACGAGTTCCTCCGCTCGATTGCGGCGCGGGACAGCGCCCTTTGCGCCGCCTCGCGGTCGCGGCTCGAAAAAGGGATTGCTAGGCGAAGCTTTTCAGGGCTTCCGCCTCGTCTTCATATACCTCGAAGACTGTGTAGAGCTTGGTGACCTGCAGGATATCTTTCACGCGCTTCGCCAGTCCGAGCAGCTTCAGCGTGCCGCCGCGATTGGCTATGCTGGTAAAAGCCGCGACCACTTCGCCGACGCACGAGCTGTCGATGTAACTGACGTCGCTGAGGTTCAACAGAAGCTTCTTGCGCCCCTGCTGGATCTGATCGTGCAAGGTCTCGCGCAATTGGGCCGCGCTCTCGCCCAAGGAGAGGCGTCCGGAAACATCGACTATCGTAACGTCCCCAACTTGCCGGGTGGTCAGTTTTGCGCTCAATGTGTGCTCCTTGAATTCAGTTGGATAATGGACTGGGTGTGATGGTTCAGTTTACACCTTCTATAACCGCCGATACGGCTCCGCTGTTTACTCCGTTTGCGATTAACGGCGTCACGCTGCCCAATCGCTTCGTGATGCCGGGAATGCAACGCCAGTGGTGCGACGACGGCGTGCCGCAAGCGCGTCTGGCCGACTACTATCGCGAGCGGGTGGAGGGCGGCGTCGGGCTCATCATTACCGAATCGTGCGCTGTCGATCATCCTTCGTCTACGCAGACGCCCATGTTCTGCCGCATCAACGATGCGACTATGAGCGCTTGGGAGCGATGCTTCGACGCCGTGAACCACGCGGGCGGGCGGATGTTCCTGCAGCTCTGGCATGAAGGCGCGGTGCGGAAGGAAGGCCCGACCTTGAGTCCCTCGGGTTTGGTGCAGGCGGGCAAGCCCAACGGACGAGCCGCCACGCTCGGGGATCTGGAAGCGATTCGCGACGCGTTTGTGCGGGGCGCGCTGGCGGCGAAGCAGATCGGCGCGGCCGGCATCGAGGTGCATGCCTGTCACGGCTACCTGCTGGATCAGTTTTTGTGGGCTGACACCAATCGCCGCGAGGACGACTATGGCGGCGATGACATTCGCGACCGTGTGCGGTTTCCCGCCGAGATTGTGCGGGCGATACGCGAGGCCGTCGGGGAACGGTTTCCCATTTCGTTCCGGTTTTCACAGTGGAAGGAAGTTGACTACAACGCCCGCATCGCCCCGACGCCGGCGGACCTGCAAACAATGCTTGGGATACTGCGAACGGCGGGCGTGGATGTGTTTCATGCGTCCGCTCGGTATTTTTGGGTTCCCGAATGGCCGGGTTCGGATCTGGGGCTGGCGGGCTGGACCAAATCCATGACCGAAGCTCCCGTGATTGCGGTGGGCAGCGTGGGTCTGGATACGGACGTGATGGACAACTTCTTCGGCAAGGAAGCCAAGTCGACCGGCGCGGAGGGATTGCGCGAGTTGGTGCGGCGGTTCAATAACGGCGAGTTCGACCTCATTTCCGTGGGACGCAGCCTGATCGGCGATGCGGAATGGGTGAATAAGGTGAGGGATGGGCGGCTGTTTGAGATCCGCATGTTCACGAAGAAGGATGTGATCGGCGATTTGGAAATCGAGGGCTTCGTCGCCGAAGCGCACGGCTGATGCAACTGACTCTGCACGCGGATTATTCGTTACGCGTTCTGCTGTACCTTGCGGAGAATCCGGATCGCCCGATTTCCACGCAGGAGATCAGCGAGGCTTACGCAATTTCGCGCAATCACCTGGTTCGGGTGGTGCAAACGCTCAATTCGCATGCGTTTGTGAATGTCTCGGCCGGGCGGAAGGGCGGCGTCATGCTCGCGCGCGATCCTTTACAGATCAATCTCGGGGACGTTGTCAGGCGATGCGAGCCCGGCTTCCGCATGGTCGAATGTTTCGATGCGGAATCGAATACGTGCCCGATCGCTTCCGCGTGCAGGCTGCGCGAGGCCTTGGGAGAGGCGCTGGACGCTTTTTTCGAGGTGCTGGACGGCTACACACTGGCGGACCTTGTCCGAAAGCCGGGCGGACGGGGGATTGCCGGCCTTTTTCTTCCGATATCCGGTCTGCACGGCATTGACCCGGCGCGATAAAAGTTGTATGTTAAATGCATATTTACCGTGAAGAGGCAAGCAGCCAAGTTGGTCTCCGCCGGAATCGCTCTGGTGTGTCTCATGGCGGCGGCGTGGGCATGGGCCGACGAGCCCGATGACCCGAACGATCCGGTGGCGCGGCTTCAGACGCAGTTGGACAAAGGCGAAACCAAGCTGGATTACAGCCCTCAGTGGGGCTATCTGCCGTCCCTGCTGAAGCATTTCGGGGTCAACATCGACTCGCAGATTCTGGTGTTTTCGAAGACCAGCTTTCAGGCGGATCGGATCGGCCCCAAGTCACCCCGCGCCATCTATTTCAACGACAACGTAGCCGTCGGTTACGTGCGCACGGGTCCCGTGCTTGAGTTCATTGGCGTGGATCCGGCGCAGCACATCAACTTCTACACGCTGGATGTGACGAAGTCGGATAAGATCCAGTTCGAGCGTCAGGATCGGAAGTGCACTAATTGCCACAATGCCGGGACCGGGGCGCTTTCGCGGCTTATGGTGCAGTCGAGCATCCCGGAAGCGGATGGTACGCCTTTCGTAGTTCTGGGCGCGACGGAACCGACGGATACCGACGACCGCACGCCGCTCGAAAAACGCTGGGGAGGCTGGTATGTGACCGGGACGACCGGTTCGCAGCACCACATGGGGAATGCTGTGGCGCCGGATCTGTTTCATCCCTTCGATCTGGAGACGGCGGGCACGCAGAACGTCACGGACCTTTCCGGCAAATTCGACACGAAAAATTACCTCGCGCCGACGAGCGATATCGTGGCGCTGATGACGCTGGAACACCAGACACGGATGATTTACCTCATGACAAACGTGAGCCAGTTGTTCAACGCGGCTACGGCTCGCGGAGGCGGCGGCCTGGGGGGAGAGAATTCGAAGGAACTGAACGCGGCGGTCAACGAGATGGTGACGTATATGCTCTTCGCCGATGAAACGCCACTGATCGAGCCGGTGAAAGGCGTATCGACGTTTACACAGACGTTTCCGCAGCGCGGACCTCGCGACAAACAAGGGCGTTCGCTGCGTGATTTCGATTTGAAAACCAGGATGTTTCGCTATCCGCTGTCATACATGATTTACAGCGAACTCTTCGATACCATGCCCGCGGCCGCTAAAGCTAGAATTTATCGGCGGCTTTACGACGTTCTGAGCGGGGCCGACACGAGCCCGGCTTTCGCGCGGCTGTCGACGGAGGATCGGCGCAACATTCTGGACATCCTGCGGGATACGAAGAAGGATCTGCCGAGTTACTGGACCGCGGCAGCCCCGGATCAGCCATCCGAATAGTACGCCTGTGAAGCGCAGGATTGTCAGCTTTCACCAGGACGATCAGGGCGACTGGATCGCTGAGTTGGAATGCGGACACACTCAACATGTCCGGCACAATCCGCCTTGGACCGTGCGGTCGTGGGTCACCACGGCAGAGGGGCGTGCCGGATTTCTGGGCTATGCGCTCCGGTGCGCTCTATGCGCGGATCCAGACAGGTCATAATTTCGGCTGGACCGGGTCGGCGGCGCTGACCATCATGCGCCATGTTTTCCAGGTTCCGTCCGGCTGGCGCTTCAGGATGTGGAGGTGCTTGTTCCGGACGTCCTGCAGCACCTTGCCGGTGGACTTATCCACGATGCGGAGCGTATAGGTTCCGTGCTCGTAGGCCATGTCGCCGGATACCGCGACCTCCTGCGTCGAGAAATGCACGGTCATCGACGCCTGCTTCATCATGTCCGCGTAGAGTTTGCGGATGGCGTCGTAACCGACGATATCGGGGGATGATGGGGCGATGATAACCGCGTCTTTAGCGAAGACGTCCACGAAACCGATGTCGCCATGGTTGATGCGCCGCTCGGTATCGGCGAGCGTGTGACGGACCGCGGCTTCATCGGCGGTCGGGTTCGAATGCGCGGCGCATCCGCTGAGCGCGGCGGCTATCAGGGTAGTTAGTATCCACGTCGACCTGCGCGGCTGGTGTGTCATCGCGAGATTATCCCACGGGGCGGGATTTGGCTGCCGCACAGACTAAAGTCTGTATTACTTAAATCTTAGTTTCTTGTGCGGCGCGACGATTTTCATGCGGCCTTCGCTAACCGATTGAGCTGAGAGGCGCTGGTTTGTGCAGTGGTGAGAACCGCCACCAGGATGGCGCGGCCCGAGTCGGTGACCTGATAGCGGTGAGTGCGGGAGACTTTTCGAATCAACCCGTGTGCCCGCAGCAGGCGCAGTTTCCGGCTGATGGCGGCAGAGCTTTTTTTGCGCTCGGCGGGTGTGGATGCCTCGG
>JASHSD010000928.1 GCA_030036985.1 Bryobacteraceae bacterium | reverse complement strand
GTAGTCCGACGCGGCCTGTAATCGGTGAAACAATATGGCAGTAAGCCAACTCCACCTTGTCGTAATCCACCGTGCCCTGATCGGCCTTGACTGTGCCCTGATCCTGCTGCACGATCTTTTCCTGGTCTTCCAGTTCCTGTCTGGGGATGGCATTTTTATCCCACGCCGCCTGATATCGTTTCAGATCCATGACTGCTTCTTCGAGCAGCCCCTGATCGCGTTCCAGCGATCCTTCGGCCTGTGTCAAAGTGCTCTCATAGGGACGCGGATCGACATCGACCAGCGGGTCGCCTTTTTTGACCATCTGCCCTTCGCGGTAATGCACATCGAGCACTTGCCCGGTAATCTGGCTGTAAAGACTTACGGTGTAGACGGGCGTAACCGTGCCTAGCGCATCGACAAAGATATTGATGTTGCCTGTCGTAGCCTGGCCTTCGGTGATGGCTGCCGCGGCTTCTTGACCGCCCCGTCCTCCGGTGCCGGCTTTGCCTTTCGCGGCGGTGGCCGAGTTGGATTTGCATGCGCGGAACACCAGAAACATCCCCACCACCGCGACAACGGCGAGTGCGACCCACAACCACGTGTGATGGCGCGGTGGCGCGGGTTCTTCCGGTCCCGGTTCGGAAGGTTTCTCTTTCCCCGGAGCGCCAGGCTTCGGGGTCCCTGGCCAGGCGGGTTTGGCGGGTTCGATCGCCGCCGGTTTTACCGGTTCGATTAAGACAGGTTTGCCCGTTTCCGGCGCGGGCAGCTTCGGTGTATCTTGGTCGTCGCGCATTCTCCGGCCGTTTCAGAGCGTTTCCAAAACAACATTCCCAAGGGTCATGCCGACAGGCGGATGCATTTTAATGTCCACTCAATCTTCTGCTCGAATCTATTGAACTCACTACACATGGCGCGCAGCCCGCAAATTCCGTTGCCGACACATATTCCTCATGGCCGGTTATCGAGAAAAGACTGTACGGATTCTACCGCTCGATAGTTTCACTGTGATCACCTACTGAAGTAGTTGTACGTGACTTCCACGCCCGAAGGTTGAGCCTCGTCTTAGACTCAGAGGTAACATGATGGCTTTTGCGAATCGGACGATCCTGGCCTGCATCGTTTTGCAGGCGTCGTTTTCCTGCGCGGCATTGGCGCAGCGGGAAGGCATGAGATTCACGGATGTTTCTTTGAAGCGTCCGCCAGTCGAGGGAAAGCCGTTCTCCGCGGAGGAGAGCGTCGAGAATCAGGTCTTTCCCTTTGGACAACCGGCTGCGCCTGTCGTCAGAAAATACCGGCTTTACAGAGACTCGCAGGGCCGAACGGCTTCCGTACCGGCCGAGGTGCCCGGCGGATACAACATCAACCTCAAGGAAGTCGACGATCAGGTCGCCGGATATTGGTACATCCTGGACTCGGCCCGTCACATCGCGCATCGAATCAAAATGCCGCCCGCGATGGCGCCGCCCAAGCCGGCCGCTTCGCATTCGCCGGAGCACGTGGTGACATTGCTCGGAAGTCAGACCTTGTTGGGCGTGCAGGCGGAGGGAAGGAGGGACTATATCAATGGCAATATGGTCGAAAGATGGGACTGCAGGGACCTGCAACTGGTCATGCTCCTAAGAACCAGCAACCAGGGAGGCCAGGGACTGACGCAGATCACAAGCCTGAACCTCGGCGACCCACCCGCCGAAATTTTTCAGATTCCACCCGATTATAAGGTTGTAGATGAAACCAGCCCGTTCACACTGAAGTGACCTCCGCCGTGTAGGGCAGGATGGTATCCTGCGGGCGGATTGGCAATCCGCCTGGCCTGGACAGGCACAATCCGTGGGCTTCCGGAGAGCCTGGAAGAAGCACAAGCTGACTCATGCGGACGCTGGACACGCGACTTTAGTCGCGTCTCTCGGCTCGAAACCTAAATCCCTTCGCCTTCGACCAACTGGTCCTCGTGGCCCACGAGCACGCCGCGTCGCTCCAGCATCGCAATCACCTCATGGGTTGCCATTCGGCCCGCATCGATCGCGCCTGCCGGAGCACTCCCCGTCACGATCACGATCAACCCGGCGGCCTTCGCCATCGCCAGCGCGGCTGCATCCGCCTCGGGCGCCACGGTCACCATCGCGCCGCGATCGAACAATTCCCGCTCCAGCAGCAGCGCGGCCTCGCCGTCATCCACCGCGATCACCGCCGGGCGATGCCCGTAACGCGCCTTCCGCTCGGCTTCGGTAACCTGCCCGCGCGTCTCTTCCTTGCCTTCGACATCGACAATCATGCCCGCGCCGAGCGTTTCGTTCGACAGCGGATCGATCACGATAAACGCGCCGGTCCGGCGGTTCTGCTTATACGGATCGAAGAAGAGCGGCCGATGCGTCTCGACCGAAACTTCGCCGATCTCATTCAATGCCAGGCGCTGCGCTTCGACATGCTCCAGCGTGTTCACATCGAGCCGATGATAAATGCCGCGCACGACCCCGCGCACCTGGTGCGAAGTATGTTTGATGAAATAGCTGCGCCCCTGCTCCAGCGCCTTCGCGTTCATCCACACCAGGCTCGCCCGGAAAC
>JASHSD010000927.1 GCA_030036985.1 Bryobacteraceae bacterium | reverse complement strand
CGAGGCGCATGGCGAATCGCGCGAACGGGCAGTTTACAGAAGGCCCTGTCGAACGCGGTCCTCCGGCAAACCGGGTTCCTGATGCCATCAGACCTTGCGGCGATGAACCGCTGAGTTCAACCGCCGGATGCGGAAAACCGCACGTCCGGTGGTGTGGGAGGGTGACCGGGCGCAATCCCGGTCACTCGACCTGATCGAGGACACGAAAGCAAAGGTGAAACCCGAATGAGCCGGGCCGCTACTCATCTGTCACACACCCGTCACTCGCGCTCTTCACCAGCCGAATGTATTTGGCAAGCGTCCCCCGTGTGGCTTTGAGCGGAGGCGCGGTCCAGGCTGTGCGGCGTGCTTCCAATTCCCTGGCCGGAATTTCCATCGAGATTTCATTCGTCGTGGCGTCGATGGTGATGTGATCGCCGTCGCGCACAAAGGCAATGGGACCGCCCTCCTGTGCTTCGGGCGTAATGTGACCCACCAGGAATCCGTGCGACCCGCCGGAGAACCGCCCGTCCGTGATCAGCGCCACGTCCTTACCGAGGCCCGCGCCCATGATTGCCGAGGTGGGCGTGAGCATCTCCGGCATCCCAGGACCACCCTTCGGGCCTTCATAGCGGATCACAATCACGTCGCCTTTGCCGATCCTGTTTTCTTCGAGGCCGGCCAGCATCAATTCCTCAGAATCGAAGACCCTCGCCGGACCCGAAAAGCGCAGTCCTTCCTTGCCCGTGATCTTGGCGACTCCGCCCCGCGGCGCAAGATTGCCCTTCAGGATCTGTATGTGCCCCGTGGTCTTGAGCGGATTCGAGAGCGGGCGCACGATCTCCTGACCCGGTTTGAGGCCAGGGACGTCTTTCAAATTCTCACGGACCGTATTGCCCGTTACCGTCCTGCAATCGCCGTTCAGCAGGCCTTCTTCGAGCAACATTTTCATCACCGCCGGAACGCCGCCCACCGCGTGCAGGTCTTCCATCACGTACTTGCCGCTCGGTTTGAAATCGGAGAGCAGGGGAACGCGGTTGCTGACACACTGGAAATCGTCGATCGTCAGGGTCACTCCCGCGGCGCGCGCCATCGCGATCAGGTGGAGGACCGCGTTGGTCGACCCGCCCAGAACCGTGGCGAGCACCATGGCGTTTTCAAACGCTTCGCGCGTCATGATGTCGCGCGGCTTGAGATCGAGCTCCAGCAATCTCTTAACGGCTTGTCCGGCGCGCATGCATTCGTCGAGCTTGAGGGGGTCCTCGGCCGGGGTTGAGGAACTATACGGCAGCGACATCCCCAGCGCCTCAATGGCCGAAGCCATCGTATTCGCGGTATACATGCCGCCGCACGCTCCCGCGCCGGGACATGCGTGGCTGACGATGTTCTTCCTCTGCTCTTCGTTGATGTTGCCCGCCAGAAATTCGCCGTAACTCTGAAACGCCGAAATGACATCCAGCTTGGCGCCGTTCAGATGGCCCGCCCGAATGGTTCCGCCGTAGACCATGAGCGACGGTCTGTTCAGCCTTGCCATGGCTATGAGGCAGCCCGGCATATTCTTATCGCAGCCGGGAATCGAGATGTTCGCGTCGTACCACTGCGCCGACATGACGGTCTCGATCGAATCGGCGATCAGGTCGCGGGACTGCAAAGAGAAGCTCATCCCGTCCGTCCCCATCGAAATGCCGTCGCTCACGCCGATCGTGTTGAACCGCAGGCCGACAAGGCCGGCCGCGGCGACGCCTTCTTTTACCTTCCCGGCCAGCGAGAGCAGATGCATGTTGCACGGATTGCCCTCGAACCAGACGCTCGCGATGCCAACCTGCGGCTTTTCCATGTCGTCCGGTTTGAGTCCGGTGGCGTAGAGCATTGCCTGGGATGCGCCCTGGGATTTTCGTTGGGTGATTTGGGAACTGTATTTGTTCAGAGTCATAACCGCGATTCGGAAAGGATTTCGTTCTTCTTGCTATAGTCCCATGCCCGATCCGGCTGCACACGATCGGGATCTGTGCCGAGAAATGTATCCGTGCCGACGATGTGGGTGGGTGAGGGTTCGCCCTGCCTCTACGGGCCGCGCGCACATGATTGGTCCGCGCTTCCGAACCTGGCAAAGATATACGCGGCCAACAGACTCCAACCGCGGGTGCGGTAATGAAGTACCTCATTCCCGTGCTTCGGAATCAACCTGCGCACCGCTTGCTTACGCGCGCGGCTCAGTAAAGTTGCGGCTCGGCACGGCGTTTCTATGCTCGGTATGCTCGGTCTGTCTTGCGCCGTGGCGTCGGTTGTTGCTACAGTCGATCTTTACAGATTGGGGTGGTGGGGCTCACCGTTTAACCGTCCCGGAAGCATCGGGAATGATGGCTCCTGCCGTGAAGGCAGGAGCCATTTGTTTTTCGGACTGCCGCGCTCCTGATGTTCGTCCGCTGGAGAACGCAATTTTGATTTCTTATCTGATGGTCATGAGTGGAGCCGCGCTCGGCGGCGCTCTCCGATTCTTCATCGGCGCCGTAATCGCCGCGCGATACGCCGGCAGATTCCCCCTGGGAACCTTCCTGATCAATATCACCGGGAGCTTTGGAATCGGCGCGATCATGACAATTCTCGCCCAACTGATGCCCCATCCGAACTGGCGGCTCTTTCTCGTGGTGGGAATCCTGGGCGGCTACACCACGTTCTCCAGCTTCGAATGGGAGACGCTCTTTGCGGCCCGCAATACGTCAGTCTGGATCGCGTTGGCGTATAGTCTCTCCAGCGTGATTGTCGGCTATATCGCGGTCTGGCTCGGGGCCACGATCGCGCGGCGCTGAAGCGGAATCAGATCGTCATGTCCTTGATTCTTCCGCTGTGCGCTCAACAAGACGCGCAGGAGCAGAATACGAAAGATCCAGTTGCTTTCAACGGCCATCGCGTTCGCAACGAGATTCTCGTCGTCCGATGTTCTCCCTCGTCGTAACCGAAAAGCTCGAACGAGCGAAGTATCGTTCGCAGGCTGATGTTCGAGCCGGTCGTCCGGTTTGAGAAGAGGAGACTTGGAATGGCTCGCGCCGCCGATCCCAAGATGTCATTATTCGCACACTGGCATAACGTTGTTGCCTTCTGGTCGGGGTCGCTTATGGTCGCGATCGGCGTCGCGCTGCACATTCCCATGTTTCTCATGGGAAGACATAACGGTTTTCGCCTGGCCGGTATGCCGATGGGTACCGGCATGATCGTCGGCATGGGACTCATCGTCGCGGGCGTGGTGGTCGCCGGCTATGGCCTGCTCCCGGCCGCGAATACTGCTTTCCGTCGACCATGTATGTCATCGGGCCTGCGGACACCGATGGGCCGAGGTTCGTTTCCCACAACATTTTGCCGTCGCGAGCGTCGAGCGCCACGAACTGCCCGTCCCGTCCTCCGGCAAATAACATATTCGAAGCCGTCGTGAGCACGCCACCCTCGGGATTCGGAGCCGACAGCCTGAAGCTCCACTTCCGCTCCATCGTTTTCGGGTCCATCGCAACGATCGCGCCGGACACCTCCTCGCCGGTCTGTCCGCGAGCCGGACTCAGGCCGACGAAGCTCTTGCCCTCCTCGAATTCGGGAGGCGCTTCGCCCTTCCGGTAAATGCTGGAGCTGTTCTCCCACGTCGGAATATAAAACAATCCGGTCTCGGGACTGAACGACGGGTTGTACCAGTTCGTGCCGCCCTGATTGCCCGGATAAACCAGCGTGCCGTCCTTTGTCGGCAGAATTCCGGGAGCGCGCATCGGCCGGCCCTTTTTGTCGAAGCCCGTATACCAGTTCGTCTTCGTGAACGATTTGCCGGCGAGGAACTGGCCCGTGGTGCGGTCGAGGACGTAGAACACGCCATTCCGATTCGCCCACAGCATCACCTTCCGGGGAGCGCCGCGGAAATCGATATCGGCCAGCACCGGAACCTGAGTCGCGTCCCAGTCGAATTCGTCGTGTGGAGAGAACTGGTAATACCATTTCAGCTTCCCCGTGTCGGCATCGAGCGCAATCACGGAAGAGCTGTACAGGTTGTCTCCGAGGCGATTGTCGCCGTTGTAATCAGGACCCGCGTTGCCCGTGCCCCAAATAGTGAGGTTCGTCGCCGGATCGTAAGAGCCGGTCACCCAGATCGGCGCGCCACCGTGGATCTAGGCATCGCTGGGTTTGCCGTTCTTGTCGAGCCAGGTCTCATAGCCGGGCTCGCCTGGGCCAGGTACGGGTAAAAGCGCCAGACCTCTTTACCCGTGTTCACGTCCCAGGCGGCCAGAAATCCGCGGATTCCGTGCTCTCCGCCTGCAACGCCGGAAATCACCTTGTCTTTGACGACAATCGGCGCGACCGTCATCGCGTATTGCTGCTTGTAATCCGCCACCTGCGTAACCCACAACTCGCGGCCGGTTTTCGCGTCGATGGCAATCATCTTCGCGTCAAGCGCGGCCAGAAACAGCTTGTCGCCGAGGATCGCGAGCCCGCGCGTCAGATTGCCGCAGCAGGGATTTCGCGTGCCTTCCGCCGGCTTATGAGTGTATTGCCAGATGGTCTTGCCTGTGGCCGCGTCCAACGCAAACACATCGTTAGGACTCTGGACCGTGTACATGATTCCGTCCACGACCAGCGGAGTCACCTCGTGCTTATCCAGAGAACGGGACTGGAAGACCCATTTGAGCGTCAGATCGCGGGCATTCGCCGGAGTGATCTGCGTGAGCCCGCTGTGGCGCCGGCTGTTCAGGCTGCCCGAATACGTCAACCAGTTTTGCGGCTCCTTGTTCGCGTCAAGAATCCGTTCGAACGGAACGGGCGACACCGACGCTTCGCGGTTCTGCGGGCCGCTGCGTCCTCCCTGGCCGAAAAGCGACACAGCGGCGATGGAGAGGAGGAGTAAACGTAGAATCAATGGAAGCCTCCGGTATCGCCGGTATCTTATACACCATGCTCGTTGTGTTCACATGTTGGGGGACTGATCGGCCACGCGTTTGACCGTGAATCCGACATTCATCGCCGGGTCTAATCCCACCGTCTTTCAGACGGTCAGCTTTCAGCAGGTTTCACCTTTGCTTTCGTGCCCTCGTGGCGCGGACTCCCCAGTCTGTCGTGCCCGGACTTCTCCGGGCACTTGTGGTCGGGCGAAGCACGCGTCCCGAAGAGTCGGGACGCGGCACGCACGAGTGTGTACAGTCTCATGACATCCTTTACACGCGGTCTCATGACATTGTTTACACGCAGGCCGGCGCGCTTCCATTTCCTCTCAAGCGAGCGTAAAGCATCGCGGCCACCCGTCAAGACCCCCCTCCCGCGGCCTCCGGCCGGTCTTGACAGGACCCGTCCGCGATGCCCAAACGCTGTTCCAATATGAGGAAATGGAAGCTCGAAATCTCCGCGCCCGTGTAAAGGATGTCCCGAGACCGCGTGTAAACAATGTCCTGATACTTGACACACGAGTGCGCGCGCTACGGCGCTCTTCAGGCGACTTTCAATCGCAACCCATCCTGCCGGTTTTGAGCGGGTAGCCGTTTAAGACTTTATGGCGTGAGATGCGCGAAGGCGACGAAGCACGGCCGAGTCTCTGTCCGGCCGCGCTTCGTCGCCCTCTGAGGGGCGCCTTCTGAGGACTTCGATAAGAGGGTAAAACTACCAGCGGGGCTCGCGCCGCGGGGGTCTGTTGCCACCGCCGCTGGGCCGTCCACCGCCGCCGCTGAAGCGATTGCCGCCACCGAAACCGCCGGAACGGGGTTCGCGAGGACGCGCTTCGTTTACCGTGAGAGTTCTGCCGCCCAGTTCCGCGCCATTCAGGGCCGCCATGGCTTTGTCCGCATCCGCATTGACAGGCATTTCGACAAACGCGAAACCGCGCGCCTGGCCGGTATCGCGGTCTTTCACGATCTGCACTCTGTCCACCTGGCCATATGCGGAAAAAGCCGCATCCAGTTCCTGCTCGGTTGTCTGGAACGAAATGTTCCCGACATAAATGTTCTTCAAGACAATACTCCTTAGGTTGCTGCCGTGATGGCAGGGTTGGATTCGAAAAAGCTAATCTCGGCCGGAAACTGAATCGAGGCGGGCAAGGTAGCGGTTTGCGGCTTCATACAGCCACGTTTTTATGGTACCGCGATTTTGCGGGGGTGGGCTTACACTATTGTTCGATAACGGACCTTTGCGCCAGTTCGCCGATGATCGGCAGCACGTAGGCCTCATCGTGGCTTGCCTTGATCATCATAAAGATGGAGACGCCGAGGATCAGGGCGTGCAGGATCATGTCGATCGGAAAATAATGCCCGGGTGTAGCGCGGGCGATGGGTCCGATTACCCAGTCGACGATCAGCCACGCGGCGAAAAGATAGAGCCCCTGAAAGGCGTGAAAGCGAATCATCCGGTCGTCCTTGAAGCGCCGGGCGGCAAGGACGATGACCGCTGCGATCCAGCCGATCGCCGGAACATAGCAGAGGATGGCGGCCGTGCGGGGAGAAAGTCCCGCCAGCGGATCGTGCAGCGGCGGCGGAGGCGCGGTTGGCCGCGGCGGCGCGTCTTCGGGTGCGGCGGGCGCGGCCTGGCGTGCACCGCAGTTCGCGCAGTATACGTCGACTTCGCTCGCCTGATGACCGCACCGGGTACAGAAGGGCATCTATTTAGAGAGTACGTTATGCCACTTTCATTTGTTCAGGCAAGGCCTTGCATCTTCAGCGCCAACGTGACAAGCTTCGGACCATGCACCCGCGTTTGGCGCTCGCCGCGCTTTACCTGCTCCTGCCCGCCGCCTGCCTGCACGCCGCTTCGGGAGATCTGACCGCCTGGTTCATCGACGTGGAAGGCGGCCAATCGACCCTGTTTCTGACGCCCGCCGGTCAGAGCGTCCTGATCGACACCGGGTTCCCGGGAAACAACGGCCGCGACGCCGACCGGATCGTGGCGGCTGCGAAAGATGCAGGGATTAAGCAGATCGACTACCTGCTCATTACGCATTTTCACGCCGATCACGTGGGCGGCGTACCTGCGCTGGCCGAGCGCCTGCCCATCCGGAATTTCATCGATCACGGGGACACGGTCGAGCACACGCCCGCCGGTCAGAAGCTCTACGACGACTATAGGAAAGAGACCGCGAAGGGCAATCATATCGTGGTGAAGCCGGGCGACAAGCTGCCGATTCAAGGCCTCGATTGGACCATCGTTTCCGCCGCGGGGAAGGTCATCGGCAAACCGCTGCCCGAGGCGGGGAAGGCGAATCCGTTCTGCGCCGCGTTCAAGCCGAAGGACGCCGATCCGACCGAAAATGCCCAGTCCACCGGAAGCGTGATTGCGCTTGGCCGATTCCGGGCGGTGGATTTGGGCGATCTGACGTGGAATAAGGAAGCGGATCTGATGTGCCCGAATAACAAGGTTGGCCAGGTCGACCTTTATATCGTCAGTCACCACGGATTGGACATCAGCGGATCGCCGGCCCTAGTGCACGCCCTGCGGCCGAAGGTCGCGATTATGGACAATGGCGAACACAAGGGCGGGACGGTGGAGGCTTGGGATACGATCCGTCAGTCGCCAGGCATCCTGGATATCTGGCAGTTACACTTCTCCGCCGCGGGCGGCAAGGACCACAACGCAAGTGAGAAGATGATCGCGAATATGAGTGCGGATCATGACGCCGGCAATTATCTGAAGCTGATCGCGCATTCGGACGGACATTTCGAGGTGACGAATCCGCGCACCGGGTTTACGAAGAAGTATTGATCGCCGTGACCTCCCGGTGTAGGTTGGCAACCGACTTCATTGGTGGGGTCAGCGCTTCGGCGCTGCAGCCGCCCTTCTGGGCGGCTTGGGGTCACGCAAGTCCGAGCGTTAGCCGAAGTTGGTCACGAATGGGGTTAAAATTTGGCTAACCCTTTCAGAATCAGTTCAGGCGATCGCCGAGTCTGCACTACATTCGCGATTGAACTGGAAGTGTTTAGGCAGGGTGATGCCGAGTTGGTGGAGGAGAGATTTCTGTTCCGGCGTCGGCTCGGT
>JASHSD010000926.1 GCA_030036985.1 Bryobacteraceae bacterium | reverse complement strand
CACTCACCGGACGCGAATCGCCGCATTAGATGAGGGGCAAACAGGTGATGGAACTCGAGCAGATCCTCAAGTGCTCCTGTGAGCAGCCATTCTCGAAAGAGTTGAAGAATTCTGCCGTCGTCAGAATTGTTTTCCTGAAGCGAATTCAAACAACCGCCCTTACCGATCATTTCATCAATGATCTGGAGGTAGGCTTCGGCATCCGCCTCGTTCTCCACGGCAAACCAGTCTGGAATGGGCAGGATTGCCTCATTCATAAGAGCAGCCGCCGTCCCCAGACTCTTGAAAAAGGCCTGGCGTAGGCCACGGACGACCTGCCGGGGATGGCGACCCTTCAGCGGAATCCCACCGTTACCAGGCTGCATGGCATCGGAGCGAGCAATCAGAATCCGCAGGCAGTGCAGAGTTGCGTTGATGTCCAGTCGGACACCTCCCCAGAGATTCAGCCGGTTCAACTCCTCGCGAATAGCTGGAATATGCCCATAAGGAATGTCGCCGGGCTCGATAACGAAGAATTTGAAGTCCTCATCCGATCGGTAAAGAAGCATAGCTTCCCACAGCCCCCGCATCTTCATCCACTCAGCGAAAGGATCAATCAGTTGCCCCGGTATCGAGCCGGCTGATCGCACCTCCGTCTTGGAGGAGTTGACTCCCTTTCCGGAAATCGGATTGAGTATTTGTGTGTTTGAGACCGCAGGGAACTTTGGCGGCGGTTGACTTGCATAGCGGAGGGCGAAACGAATCCAATCGGTGGTTGCGCTCGGATTTGCGGTTATCCACTTTGCCAACTCGCGGTCTGCATTCCAGCCCTTCCGCATCGACGCGAGGATAGCGGCCGTGCTGAGTTCAGGCGTCGGCTGGGGAGCCGCGTCTATCTCCAGCGTTTCAAGCTTTCCTTTTGATTTCTTTCCGACCTTTCTTGCGGCATCCCGTTTCATTCTTTCGGTTTCGTAATCGATTATCCGCGGGAGTGCGGGTTGCGGCTCTCTGCTGCACTCCCAGATATAGGGATATCCGGGAGAGATGGCTTCAGGCCACTGCTCAGGCGTTGGGTCGGTCGCTGTGCGCAATTGGAATTGGGCGCCATTGTCCTCGATGGCCACGCCACCGAAGCCGAGTTCGCTCAAGAGGGAAGCCAAACCGACAGCCTCCAGGGTTTCTGCATAGGTGCCCGTTCTCTTTTCGATTACAAATTTCATGGATTGCCAGGAAAACGGGACGGCGACGCGACCCTTCGGATGGGGGCAGGCCGTCCCTTTCAGCCGCTACAGCTCACAATTTTCAGTCCCCTTACAGGGGAATCTTCAACGTGGACGAAAAGAGACGCCCCTTTCGCTGCCCGAGTATTCGCGCGATACTGGAGAGGTTAGCGGGCGTCCCTCATTCGGCGGCGCTCCCGTTGAAGGCGGGAGCGCCGCGGTTTCTGCTCGCCCCTTAGCCATGAGGCGCATGACTTAACATCGTGCCCTCTTTCTGCTGGCGGGATCTGGAAAGCTGCCTTGCTCAGAACCAGATTCCGCCCCTCACTTTTTCACTGTAAAGAACTTCCTGACGAAAGTCAATCATTATCATTTCTGCCGTACAGCTACAAAGGAAAATATACAGCCTACAATGGCGTCATTTCTTCGCCTTGCCGAAGAGATGCCTGGTCGGCAAGTCGGAGCCGCCTCACCAGGAAAACGTACAGCGGCCAAGCCGTCTCGTCTTCTTCACGCGAGAACGCCAGAAGGTTGCCGGAAAATTGACAGGCGGCCGTTAGGGAACTACAGGAATTCAAAAGGAGTGCTCGCCATCGAAATGGCAGGCACTCGGCAATGGTTTTCTGCGCTTCTGGGCTTAGTTGGAAGGGCTTGAACTCCGTTGATCTGGGCCCATGGTGGCGTGCTATCGACGTGTAACCACATGCTGCTGCGATGTCGCCCCACTCCTCGCCACCGATCTCGCTGAGCTCAGCCTGCAGCCCCGCGGCCACCGAATAAGCGCCCTCGATCGCATGGTGCGGAAGGGCGTACTCTGGCTTGCGTTGCCATTCGCGATCGGCGAGCGTGTCGAACCATGTGTGGGCAAGCGGTACATCCGGCCGCGAGGGCACTCGGTGTCCAGCGGCGCGCATTCGTGCGTCTTTGTCGTTCTGCCGGCGCCATGCACGCTTCTGCCATTCCCCTGCCAGTTTGCCGGTATCGTGCAGTATGCAGACCACCTCAACGAGTTCTTCAATCAATTCGGCTGAAACCTTGTAACGCCGCGCAAGCACATCAGTGCCGTGGCCGCAAGCCTTTTGCATCACATTTGCCTGGTGTGCAATGCGCTTCGCGTGGAGGTTCCACGGTTCAAATTCATATTGGTATCTGAGTATCGGCGCCGGCTCAGACGTCTGAATGGGCGGCGCGGGCCCCGGGTGATCAAGCACGAGACCGAGACGCGGATGATAGGATGCGAAATCCGGATGGAGGGCCACGAGCCATTGAGCCATTAAGTCACGAGCTGAAAGCACACGCCACTTCAACGAAAGTCTCTGCCCCTCGCCGCCCTGCTCTTCCGCGCCCTTCGCTACCCACTGGCTGGCGCGCAAATCGCCGAGGTGCTCACTCAGCGCCATGAGCGAGATCCCCGACACCCCGAGAAGGCGCGGCCAGGCGCGACCGCCAAAGTCCACGTCTTCAGGATTTGCGGCGATAAGCACGCCCACGGAGCTGATGTCTCGTACGAGCTCCGTCAATTTTCCCCGATGACCCTGATCCATGGCCTCAATGACACTTCGCCGCCGCGGAAAGAGATTAGAATACGACCGTAGCTGTTGACTCTCCTGACAGGCGTGGACCGCTTGTACCCATACACGCTCTTCTGCGAAGTCAATTACACGTCCTTCGGGCGGCAGTTCGTTCAACTGCCGGCGAGTCTCCGCGACTGCCTCGGCCTGTTTCCCATACGGGTTAAGCGTCCTGGCCTCGTAGATCGTTACCGAACCGAGATTTCGAGATTCGTAGCGCGCCGTGCGACCGGCACGCTGAATGAGGGCGTTCATTGGGGCGATTTCGGTATGAAGTTGGTCGGCTGACATGTCCATACCGGCTTCGACGACCTGAGTGGTCACGAGAATCACGTTGGCGAGTGACGCCTTGGGACCAAAGTAGCGATCAAGCCGACTCTCAATGGCTTCGCGGTCTTCGGGGTAGTATCGAGCGTGGAGAAGAACCAATTCCGGAGGGTCCGCTACCCGGCCGTATGCGGCTTCGAGTTCAAGGAACAAATTCTGCGCACGCCTTACAGAATTCGTGAGAACGATGGTTCGGCCTCCGTCGTGCGCCGATCGGATCGCCGCCGCTGTGATCGTGTCCCTCGTATACCGCCATGTTCTACGCTTCGTTCGCTCGGTTGGCAGCGAACGGATTTCGGTGTCCGGGATCTGCGCGACGCTCGCATGCAATTTCCCCGCAAGCCAGTTGATCGCATCGTCCGACATGGTCGCGGTCATCAGTACGAACTGGCAAAGGCCGTGGAGCCGGTCGAGCATCTCGATAGTGGTGCCCAGCGCCACGTCGGGATCGAGCAGATGCAATTCGTCAAAAACGAGGAGCGAGCCGATCAGAGCACCCGCGTTAACGTTGCCAAGCCGGTCTGGTAATGATACCGGCAGAAATATATAGCCCGACAGCAGCTGGTCGATAGTGGTAAAGACGAGGTTGGACTCAAAGAACGGATCGTTCTTTTGTCCGCCGATTTGAAGACTACAGTTTAGTGAGGCTCCGTTGTAAGCACGGTCTTT
Organism: Bryobacteraceae bacterium; assembly: GCA_030036985.1. Taxonomy (GTDB): domain Bacteria; phylum Acidobacteriota; class Terriglobia; order Bryobacterales; family Bryobacteraceae; genus BOG-234. Next base: position 934 of record JASHSD010000926.1, on the reverse strand, counting down.
CCCGGTCGTGCCGACCGAGTCGAAAACGCTGCGCATTTTTCCGAGGACCGTGGCGTGCAAACTGGATGCCAGCGATCGCAAAGGCAGCGCGTAAAGCAAACGATCCGCGAGCGGCTTTCCGGTTTTCATTCCATGGAGAAAAGGCGCGACGGCGCCCCAAGTCTTGCCGGCCCCGGTCGGTGCGCGCAGGACGACCGATTTTCCCGCCGTCAGATCAGCCTCGACGCGTTCCTGCCATGGGTAGGGAGGGAAGCCAGTCAGGAATTCGAAAAAATCGGGATAATTCAACGCGCGTTCTCCATTTTTACCTCATTGTGCCTCATTGCAGCCACATTTTCTAACGCCGCGGGCTCACCCACGCCGCGTGTCCCGACGCATGCAAAACCCCGGAGCCGAGGACCGGATAGACTAAAGATGTGAAGAAGCACGTACGGGTCTTCCGCAGCTTTGAGGAAGCCGATCGGGCCGAGCGCGAATCTCGCGCCCAATTAACCCCGGAAGAGCGGATTGAAATGGTGACCCGGCTCCGCGAGCAACGCCATCCCGATGCGGATCAGCAAGGATTTGCGCGAGTTTATCGCGTCACTCAACTCGAACAAAGTTGACTACCTCGTTGTTGGCGCTTATGCGGTCGCCTGGCATGGATATCCACGCTATACGGGTGATCTCGATATTCTGATCCGCGCCGATCGTGGGAATGCCGAGCGTTTGGTCGCCGCGCTCAAACATTTCGGCTTTGGCAGCTTGGGCCTTGATGCCGATACGTTTCTCGCGGACGGCATCGTCGTTCAACTGGGTATCCCACCGAATCGCATCGACCTGCTGACCTCCATTTCCGGAGTGAGCTTTGCGGAAGCCTGGGAAACGCGCGAGTCCGGCGAACTCGATGGCATCGATGTTGCGTTTATCGGTCGCGACACCTTGATCCGAAACA
>JASHSD010000925.1 GCA_030036985.1 Bryobacteraceae bacterium | reverse complement strand
CCACCATAACGAACAGATCAAGGACGAACCTGATGGTCGGTCTTCTGCTCTGGCTTGTGTACTTCGCGGCCTCGCTCATTGTGGTGCAGTTCATCATCAAGGGCGCGCTTATGCACTTCGCCGGGTCTCCCGCCGCTCAAGGTCTCGCCGCTGTAACGGAGGCTTGAGAAATGGCCGTTTCGACTCTGCAAACTGCCAATCCGTCTCTCGGCACTGTTTCACGTCAGCCGCAGACCACAGCACAGCCGACGGCAGCGGGCGCGCCATTTACCCGCATGTCGCGTATGATGCAGATTCTTGGGCCTGTTTCGGCCGGGAACGCATTCGGAACGCTATTCACGCCGCAGATCAAGCCAGTCGGCGGATATGTGTCGTTCTATCCCCTCTACATCAATGCCAACGGCGGAACCGGAACCGTCGCGGTCGCAGCCGCAGACGCGCCGTGGAACACGATTCAGAACCTGTTCCTCCGCGACCCGTTCGGCCAGCCGATCATTCAGGCGGACGGCTATTCGCTGTACCTGATGGACCTTTACGGCGGTCAGTCCGGCGTATTCGGATTCGGGAACCTGTCCACGAACAATCCGTCTTACCAGGCGGTGCAGACGTCGGGCGACTTCCAAATCCGATTCCACATCCCATTCCAGATGGACTCTTCCGCGTATTGCTCGCTTCCGGCGATGAACGCGGCCAGCCAGCCGTCCATCTGGGTGCAGACGAATACATCGTCTGTGGTGTACTCGACCCTTCCGACCACGGTTCCGACTCTCACGTTCCAGCTTGACGAGGAATTCTGGGCAGCGCCGGTCGATAACCCGCAGTTCGCCCCGCCGGATGTCGGATCGTCCGCTCAGTGGTCCGTGACAAAGGCCCCCATGGGAATTGCGAACAACTCGTTCCAGCGGGTTGTCCTTCCCCGTGTCGGCGCTCTCACCACGACACTGATCCTGATTCTCCGCGACTCCACCAACGCGCGAATCGACGGTTACCCGCCGTCCGACCTCTCGTTCTGGGTGGACGGCGTTCCGCAGCTTTACGAAGCGTTCATTGAGCGTGCCGACAAGATGTACGCCGCATTCGGTGTCACACGCCCGACAGGTGTTATCGTCTACACCTTCCGGAATTCGGTGCAGACGTTCGTTTCCACCGCTGACACGTACGACGTGATTCTCCCGACGTCCCCCGCTACGCTTCTCGAAGTCGGCGGAACGTGGGGCTCCGGTACTGGTACGATCTACCAGGGCGGGCAGAACACGATCACGAATGCTCCCGCGCAGCTTTACCAGCTTACGCAGGAACTCTACCCGTTCGGCGGGATTCCCTACACCCACCTGGCGCAGTAGGGGGAATCGGAAATGGCTAGTGCTGGCGTCGTGGGGGCGGCGGAGGTTTTTACGCCGCTGTCGCCCCCGGCCGGGACCGGGCTTAACGGCACCCCGGCTATGTGGACGTTCGTATGGGTCGGAGTCGCGGCCTTGCTTCTCCTGTTCCTTCACCTGGCAATTGCCGGAAGGGGTGCGCGGTAATGGGTGCGCTTCTAGGCGACTGGAAATTCTGGGTCGCTGTCATCGTCGTGGTTATGGTGGCCCATTTCGCAATGGGATTCATCATGCCGAAGGTCACGGGTGCCGTGGGAGGTAGTTCCTCATGAATCTCGGAACAATCCTTTTCGTCCTGCTTCTCATCATCGCAGGATGGTTCGTGTGGACGAAGGTACTGGGGAAGTGACCTTATGTTCGCCGGACAACTCCTAGAACTCGGGGCGCTTATCGTTATCGGTGTCATCCTCGCAAACATGATCGCCAATGCCGCAGGAACCAAGGCGTTCTTTAACGGTCTGGGCGGTCTGTGGGGAACGTCGATTAACGGTCTCCTGGGCAAGTCTTCGACTACGACATCCTGACGGGAGGGAATTATGCCGGGCCTTCGTAAGCCTCAAGGTGTAATGCCTGCCGGTCAGCTTGAGCCGATCGAACCTGTTTACACAGCGGCAAACCGTCAGTCCGTGCTGGGCACACAGTACCGTATTCCTTCCGCGCCGACAGAGCAGAACGCGCCAGTCGTTTCGCGTCGTGAGGTCACGTCGGGTATGCGGTACGTGTACTCTAACGCGCGGAAGCGTCAGCCGATTTCCGACCTCGGTACGGGCGAAGATATCGGCATTGCCGTGTGGTCGTCTCGTTTCCAGCCGGTACAGGGCAAGCTGACGGACTGGGGATTCTACGACCTTCTGTACCGTGCGGGTTACCCCGGATTCAACCTGGGACTTTCTTTCAAGGTGCCAGTGAATCCGTCGGTTGGTTCGCAGGGACCGGGTTACAACATGCACATGAAGTCGCCTAACAAGCGAGTGACCGTGAATGTGTTCAACCGGATTAGTGCCGCCGCTAGTATGTCGGGGTGAAGTATGGCGCTTTCCAAGAAGGAAAAGACATACATCATCATCGGTCTAGTGCTGGTACTCGCCGTCGCTGGGTATTTCATCTACCAGTGGTATGAGAACAACCAAGCGAACAACGCGGCGAATTCCTCGACGCTGACGAATGCGACCGCCCCGGCGGCGACGTATTCCGGTGGTCCGTCCGACATCAACCTAACGATTCCGTCTGCCAGTAATCAGAATCAGGTTTCCGTTCCCAACGAAATCGGAAGGAAAGATCTTTCGACTGCCGAATCAATGATCGCAGCAGCCGGTCTCGTTCCGATTGCGACCGGAGATTCCGGCGCGGGTAACAAGGGATCGGTTACCGCGCAGTCGCCTAGCGGCGGGACAATGGTAGCGCCCGGCACTGCGGTTACCCTGACCTACACGACAGGCAGTAGCTCGGGCAGTTCCGGAGGCAGTTCCGGAGGCAGTTCCGGAGGCAGTTCCGGAGGCGGTAGTTCGGGTACTGCCGTTCCCAACGTCGTCGGACGCACTGACCTTTCAACCGCCGAAAGTCTTATCAGCGCGGCCGGATTCAAGCCTACGGCGTCGGCCGCGTCAGTAGCAGCGGCGAAGGGGAATAAGGGCAAGGTCACGTCGCAGTCACCAGCGGCGGGTACTACAGCCGCGAAAGGCGCGACCGTCACTCTTACCTACACGAAATAGGGAGGGATAAT
>JASHSD010000924.1 GCA_030036985.1 Bryobacteraceae bacterium | reverse complement strand
GTCGACCCCGCGCGCGATTTCGAAGACGTCGAGACGGAGCTGATTCTGAGCGACTTGGTGGTGGTCGAAAAACGCCTCGACCGCGTGGACCGCGACCGCAAGAAGATCCGCAATCCGGATCTCGACAAGGAATACGAGCTGCTGGTCCGCTGCAAAGAAGCGCTCGAAGCGAACACGCCGCTGCGCAATCTCGAATTCGAGAGCGAAGACGAGAAGCGCATTCGCGGCTTTCAATTCCTTTCTCAGAAGGCCATGCTGCTGGTGCTGAACCTGGGCGAAGAGGACGCGGCCCGTCTGCACGAAGTCGAAGAGAAGTATCGCTCCGAGTTGCTGTCCGGCAAGCCCAACACCGCGGTGAGCGCGGTCTGCGGCAAAATCGAAGCCGAGCTGGCGGAACTGCCGCCGGCCGATGCGCGCGAATATCTCGCCAGCTACGGCCTCGGCGAAAGCGGCCTGCAGCGCATCATCGAAGCCACCTATCGTCTGCTGGGAACCATGAGTTTCCTAACCGCGGGCGATACGGAAGTGCGCGCGTGGACGATTCCCATCAACAGCACTGCCGTCAAAGCCGCGGGCGCGATCCACTCCGACTTCGAGAAAAAGTTCATTCGCGCGGAAGTGGTGAACTGGAAAAATCTGATCGATCTGGGCGGTTATCCCGGCGTGCGCGAGAAGGGCCTGCTGCGTCTCGAAGGCAAGGAATACGTGGTCAAGGACGGTGACGTCCTGGTAATTCGGCACTCGTAAGCGTGGCCGCCGCGATCAGCGCGCAGAGCAGCACGAACCAGTCTCCGTGCTTCGTATAAAACGTCAGGTCCTGGCGGTATCGATAGCGCATGCGCGCCGACAGTTCCGTGTACTCCTCCGCGGCGCGGATCACGCGTCCGGCCGGGTCGATCGCCGCCGTGATTCCGTTATCGGTGGCGCGCAGAATCCAGCGCGCATTTTCCGCCGCGCGCATGCGCACGATCCGCAGATGCTGATAGCGCGCCTGGCTCTTGCCGAACCAGCTGTCGTTCGAGATGTTGAACAACGCCTCGGCGCCCGAAGCCGCGAACTTCCGGATATAACTTGGGAACACCGACTCATAGCAAATGAAGACGCCGATGCGATGCGAATCAAGAGGCGACACAACGACGCGTTTGCCCGCTTCGAAATCGCCGGCTTCGTCTGAGACCTTGCGCGTAACCAGCCCGAATGGCCAGGGCACAAATTCCCCGAACGGAACCAGATTCACCTTGTCGTAGCGGCTGATCACGTTACCGTTCGCGCTCATGAGCAGCGCGGAGTTCAGCGGCGCGCCATCCGCCGCGTGCGCCACGATTCCCGTAAGCACCGGGGCGTGGGCCGTTTTCGCAGTCGATGCGACCATGCTGATAAATTCCGGGTCGGTATCGTAAAACGGCGCGGGCATCTCGGGCCAGACGATCAGTTGGGTCTTTTCGCCGCCGACCACCGGGCTTAAGGACAGAAAGGCCAACTGCTGCTCCGTGCTGCGCAGCAGTTCGGGCGTCCACTCGGCTTCATCGTCGATATTGGGCTGCACCAGAATCGCCGATACATCGCCGCGCTGCTGCGCGGGAACGTCCGGAAAGAATAATAGCGCGGGCAGCAACAGCATCCAGAGGATCTGCAATCGCGGACGACGCAGAATCAGCGACGCCACGCCTGCTGCGAGCAGGGCGAAGACAAAAGAGATCCCCCACACGCCGGTGATCGGCGCCAGACGCAGCGGGAACGACATGTCGCTGCCCGCATTGCCCAGGTTCAGCCATTCGAAGCCGGTATAGGAATGTGTCCATTCGATCGCGACCCACAGAGCGCCGATCGCGGGCAGCGCGAATTTCGAGCGCCAGACCACGCCCGCCAGCGCCGCGAAGACTCCCATCTGCGCCGCTTTGGCCAGGCAGAAGAGGGCGAAGAGCAGCCAGGCCGCGACGTCGCTCACGCCCGCATGATGCGCCAGGGTCCACGCGATCCAGTTACAGAGTCCGAACCAATAGACAATGCCGGCAGCGTATCCGAAGGCGAAGCGCCACGCCCATCGATGTTCGCGCGCGCACGCGATCAATAGCGGCGTCAGCGCGACCGGCGCCAGCCAGACCAGATCGAATCGCGGAAACACCAGAACCAGCAGCGCCGCGGACCCGATGGCGAGAATCCAGTTCAGAATCACGCGGGCTTTGCCTGACTTGCCTGTTCGTCAACCAAGTCGGCCATGTAGGAGCTGCGCACCAGCGGTCCGCTGAAAACCATCCTGAAGCCGAGCGCGAGGCCGAGATCGCGATATTCCTCGAACCGCGCCGGCGCGACATATTCGGCGACCGGCAGATTGCGGCGCATCGGCTGCAGGTATTGGCCGATGGTTGCGACATCCACGTCCTGCGCGCGCAGATCGCGCAGCAACTGCTCGACCTCATTCCGCGTTTCGCCGAGCCCCACCATGAAACCGGACTTGGTCAACACATCAGGCCGATGCTTCCGCGCGAATCGAAGCACATCGAGAGACTGCCGGTAATTCGCCTGCGGCCGCGCCCGCCGATAGAGCCGCGGGACGGTTTCCATATTGTGATTGAAGACGTGCGGACCCGCATCGAGCACACGCGCCACGGCATCCATGTCGCCTTCGAAATCGGGCGTGAGCACTTCCACGCGCGCGGTGGGCAGCGCGCGGCGCACAGCGGCCACTGTTTCCGCGAAGTGGGCGGAGCCGCCGTCGGGAAGATCGTCGCGATTCACGCTCGTGATCACCACGTAGCGCAGCGCCAGCGCCGCGGCCATGCGCGCGACGTTGGCGGGCTCAGCGGGATCCAGCCGCATATCCCGCAGACGCGGATTGCCTTTGGGCACGGAACAAAAGCCGCATCCGCGGGTACAGAAATTGCCCAATATCATGAACGTCGCCGCCCCGCGATGGAAGCATTCATGGATGTTGGGGCAGCGCGCCGATTCGCAGACGGTATGCAGCCGGAGGTCCCGCAGGCGCGATTTGAGTGCGT
>JASHSD010000923.1 GCA_030036985.1 Bryobacteraceae bacterium | reverse complement strand
AATCTGGTCGTTCGGTTCCGGCTATGGCGGCAATGCGCTGCTCGGCAAGAAATGCTTCGCGCTGCGCATTGCATCGAATATGGCCCGCGACGAAGGCTGGATGGCGGAGCACATGCTGATTCTCGGCGTCGAAGATCCACGCGGCGAGAAGACATATGTGGCCGCCGCATTCCCGAGCGCGTGCGGAAAAACCAATTTTTCGATGCTGGTTCCGCCAGCCGGTTTCGAGGGCTGGAAAGTCTGGACAGTGGGTGACGATATCGCGTGGATCCGACCGGACGAGAATGGCCGCCTGCGGGCGATCAATCCGGAGGCGGGCTTCTTCGGTGTGGCGCCGGGAACTTCGATGGAAACGAACCCGAATGCGATGGCGACCCTCGCCCGCAACACGATTTTTACGAACGTGGCGTTGACGCCGGACGGCGGCGTCTGGTGGGAGGGGATGACCGACAAAGCGCCCGCCGAGTGTATCGACTGGCAAGGCCGGCTCTGGACGCCTGAAATCGCGAAGAACACTGGCGCGAAAGCGGCCCACCCGAATTCGCGTTTCACGGCTCCAGCTTCGCAGTGCCCCACGATCGATCCGGCCTGGGAAGATCCGAGCGGTGTACCGATCAGTGCATTCATCTTCGGTGGCCGCCGCGCCTCAACGATGCCACTGGTCTACCAGGCGTTCAACTGGACTGCGGGTGTTTATGTCGGAGCGACGATGGGATCGGAGATGACCGCCGCCGCGACCGGAACCGTTGGCAAAGTCCGGCGCGATCCAATGGCGATGCTGCCCTTCTGCGGCTATCACATGGGCGACTATTTCCGCCACTGGATCAAAATGCAGCGTCATGTATCGGAGACGCCGCGCATTTTCCACGTCAACTGGTTCCGCAAGAACGGCGACGGCAAATTCATCTGGCCCGGATTCCGGGAGAACATGCGGGTTCTGAAGTGGATTGTCGATCGTGCCCACGGCCGCGCTGCGGCTCGTGAGACTTCGATCGGCTGGATGCCGCGCCATGACGACATCGAATGGGCAGGTATGGATTTCCCGGCGGAGCAGTTTGACGAACTCCAGCACCTTGATCGCGCGGCGGGGCATGCGGAGATCATTGGCCACGAAGAGTTGTTCATCGATCTTCACGATCATCTTCCTTCGGAAATCGTTTATGAACGCGAACTTCTGATCTGCCGCCTTTAACACGAAAGTAAGCGCGGTGAACTCATGACCCTGTCGAACAGCTGCGTCCTCTATTACGCACTCCGCGAAAGCGGCGTGCGGGGCCGCGCAACGGAAGGCAGGGTCATGCTGGATGAACGCGACGGCCTGATGATTTACGACAGGTTCGGCACTTTGAATGAATACCTGTCGTCAGACAGGTTGCGGAGCTGGACTGTCATCCGCGACGGGGTCCCCGTTCCGGGCTGGAGCCACATTATGCCGGAAGACGCGAAACGGCTGACGGATCAATAGAGGGACCGGAGAGGTGACGTGAAGGATTACAGGTCACTGGACACAGCAGCCAGACATGTGCACACGGACGAAAACACCTTGGTCGAATTCGGCCGTGCAGGATGGATCGAGTTCGTCTCCAAAGAGGGGCACATTTACATCTCCAGTCAGGATGAATACAAATGTCGCTTCATCCTGCATCTGCGTCTGAAACTCGGACTGTCGGACAAGGAGATCAGGATCGTCCTCGCGAAAGCAAAAGCTCCGTATTCAACGGAGCAAGTCGCCGAAGCTCTTGGCCATATTCGGCCGCATTAGCTCGGCATCGTAGACACGTGTTGCCTGAAGAAATAACGAGAAAATGATCCTCGTCGTCGATCACGATCCGGAAGTTCTCGATCAGGCTCGCGAAGTCCTCAACCATGATCGTCGTGTGCTGGCGGCGTCGAATGCCGAGCAGGCTCTGGCTATGGTTCGGCGGCTTACCTTTTCTGTGGTCCCTGTTGACCTGGAATTGCCGGATGATGCTTTTGCACTGATTCGAAACCTGCACGAAGCTGATCCGGACTTGCCGGTCATCGCCGTGACCGCAGCAGTGAAGGGCGCTGTTCCTGTAACGACGAAAACGACGGGCATCGCAGAATTCCTCCCGAAGCCCATATCACCGGCATGGAAACCGGCCGTCGAGCGTGTTCGCGGATCAAAAAGAGGAGTTTGAAAACGCGAATGGAATACCGACTTATCGGTTATCGGCAGATCGGAAACATTCGACTCTTTGATTTCGATAAGGTTGATCCTGCCGGAAAAACCGCGAAGGTTAGCGTGAGCGTCGACACTACGATGACTGGCAGATACGCTGTAGGTCTGCAGGAACTACCCCTGCTGTGCCGTCAGTACTTAGAAAGAAATGCGACAGGTAGCGACTCTTTAGCGCTGACCTTTCCGGAGACAGACCTCGCCGCAATTGCGGCTGCAGGCGCTGCAACGCGCTCCGCCCGACGGCGGAAGGGTGCCAACGCTCGGAAGAAACAAAACAGAACACCGAATCATCCCATGGGGGGACCAATTTAGCTGGGATCGGAAGGACGTTTCGATATTCCGGGGGCGCGATTTTGCTCGAGCTCAATCGGGGGGAGTCAGAGCCGAGCGAAAGTTCGGCCGCTCCCAGAACCAGGGCGCTCAGCCGGAACCGGCGCGGTAGCAGCGTCTGCCGCAGCGTTCAACACGGGAGCGATGGGGTCGGCATAGGCGCCACGCCACGGGTTAATGAGGGACAATACTTAAGCGAGCGGACATAAGGAAGGCTCTTGCGTTGAGTGAAGGGGCAAATTGCCCATTGCGTGATTGAAGTCGGCTGCAGTTGGCGCAAACGCGGCTTGCGAAATTCTTCCCATGGAACCTGGGATCTGCAAACGGCCGTTCGCATCCGCCCCCAGATGGACGCTGTTTGCTTCGGCAAGTCGTCGGAAATGCGCTTTGCTGGATTCTGCCGAGCGGGTCTTTTCAATGGCTTCGCTCGTGACATGGCGTAGGGACGAGCCTGGCCACCAAATCGGCCGACTAATCCACCTTCACGCTGGTCCCGAACGCTGGTGGTTTACGATGGCAGAGCGGATCACGGGTATGAGCTCGGTGAGCGCACGATCTTTGACGATAAACCCATCGGCGCCTCGTTGCCGTGCTTCTGCCCCGTATTGAGGGTTCATTGTCAGCATCACGATAGCGGCACCCGGTAGTTGCTTCCGCAGCTCGGGCAGCACATGAAAACCGCTCATGCCGGGCATGGAAACGTCCAAGGTGATCACACTGGGCGCGAGATTGCCGGCTATTTGCAGCGCTTGTGGTCCATCCTCTGCCTGGCCGATTACTTCGAAACCGGCTTGGATGAGGATTCGGGCGATCTTTGTGCGGACCTCCGCATGGTCATCGACAATGAGTGCGGTAACCCGGCTCATTTTTGATTTATCCCGCCGAGCCATTCGTGTCTGCGATCGAGAGGATTCGCTCATATAGGATCGCCTACTTTCAGCCATGCGTCTGATGCGGGCAGATCAAAGAGAATAGCTCCGGTTTCGAGTAGATTTCCGCCGCCATCCCGGTCAGGGGCGCGCGTGGCCGCCGCACACTTTCGATATTGCACTACTTCGACACCAGATAGAACCAGGATTCTTACTAGTGCCTGGCAGGCGTGTGCCGCATGGTAGTTTGCATTGCGCTCCATATGGGGTCAGGCTTCCGGGATAGGAACCCGACTAGCGGGACGGAAATCCGCGAGAATCACTAGGCGCAACCATTGCGGCACCTCGCGCAGTCGCGGAGAAGACACGCAGTAAGTGCGTCCGCTGCAATAGTGCTGGATCAAAGGCGCGCGGGATTCTCCAGAGTCCGGCCTTGGCGTTCTCGAGATCAGCGGTCCAGCCGCCAAACTCCCGAACCGGCTCTGGATCGCAATTCGGCGGCACGGCTGCACAGTGGCCCTCGTTACCAACATCAATACCGGCGGCGTTCTTCTTCACGATGTCCAGCCCAGGGTGTTCGGCGGTCAGCTTTCTTGCCAGATCCCAGCGTTGTTGGCGATTGAGGTGGCCACTGCTCAAGCGCTCGAAAGTAGATTGCTTACCGTTTGCCATGTCAAACTCTCGTTGCCAATGAGTTGACCGGGCCGGGCTCGGTCCCGAATTCGTCTATCATCAGGCCCGATTCAGCTGCCGCGCAAGGGAGGACAGAGCGGCGCGTTAGATGAGTTCAGTTTCGGGATGACGAAGAAGGCACCACGCGCCCCACAGCAGCAGAATCCTGTGGAGGGAGACCAGCATCAGAGCCAGCGCCAGGAACACCAGGTATTTTCCGACCGACTCCCAGTAGGCGTCGAGCGGGTGCCCCTTCAAAAACGGGTATATCGCCGCGCAGTTCAGAAGGAATGCTCCCGTAGCATATAGCGCGCGCCGCCTGCACACGCGTAAACGCATGCGCGCATTTTCCTCGACCGCTTGGCGTTCCGATTCGCTGATTGGGGTATCTTCGGGACTGTCGAAAATCATCTGTCGGGAATCAGTATAAGTTATTTCTGAAGCAGGACTCCGCGCAGCAGCCAGACATGTACACACGGACGAAAACACCTTGATCGAATTCGGCCGTGCAGGGTGGATCGAGTTCGTCTCCAAAGAGGGGCACATTTACATCTCCAGCCAGGATGAATACAAATGTCGCTTCATCCTCCATTTTCGACTAAAGCTCGGACTGTCGGACAAACAAATCGGGATCGTGCTCGCCAAGGCAAAGGCTCCCTACTCACCCCATCAAGTGGGCGAAATCCTGGAGCGGCATCTGTCAAACTGATTCGGTATTCGGCCGGGCATTTTTCCCACGGGGAAAGGAAATGATTCTCGTCGTCGATCACGATCCGGAAGTACTGGAGAAGGCCCGCGAAATCCTCAATCATCACCGGCATGTGCTCGGCGCGTTGAGTGCGGAGCAGGCGGTGTCCATGGTCCATCGTCTTGCCTTTTCAGTGGTCCTGGTTGATCTGGAACTGCCGGGCGACGCATTTGCATTGATTCGGGACCTGCATGATATGAATCCGAACTTGCCGATCATCGCGGTCGCCAGCTTCAGCTCCAAGGTGAAGGCGGTGGCAGCCGTTGCGGCGAGATCACCGGGTGTCGTTGAAGTACTGCCGAAGCCGGTTTCCCGGCAGTGGAAACTGGCGGTTGAACGCGTGCGGTCATCGGGATGAGGGTGAACACGCAACGCGATTCAGTGATGGATTTCATTCGGTTGCGAGTGACAGAAACACTTGAAATCATAAATGTTCGGCT
>JASHSD010000922.1 GCA_030036985.1 Bryobacteraceae bacterium | reverse complement strand
ACACGGATGGTCTGTGCTCCCCCGACGCGCTCAAATTCCCGCTCCTGCAACACTCTCAAAAGCGCGACTTGCGTGTCTGGCGGAAGTTCACCGACCCCATCCAGAAAGATAGTTCCCCCATTTGCCTGCTCAAAGCGGCCCAGGCGGCGCTGTGTAGCTCCTGTGAAGGAGCCTTTCTCGTGGCCAAACAGCTCCGACGAGATCAGCGTGGGGGCCAGGGCGGCACAGTTGACACTCACCAAGGCTCGTCCCGCTCTGTGGGATCGTTTGTGGACGGCCCGAGCGATGAGCTCTTTGCCGGTGCCAGTCTCGCCCGTGATAAAGACGGTTGAGTCCGTCGGCGCCACCTTGGCAATCCTTGAAAGGACCGTCTTCAGAGGCTTGGAGGAACCGACAATTTCCTCGAACATCAAAGCGCGATCGACTTCGTCCCGCAGCGCCAGGTTTTCCCGGTAGAGTTGATCCTTGAGAGCCCTGATCTCTGCTTCAGCCTGTTTCTGTTTACTCAAATCGAGGGCAAAGGCAACGCCGTCTTTCCCGCCTTGCTGGAACAGCGTAGCTCCGATCAGCACGGGCACCCGGCTGCCATCTTTTCGGAAGAATTCCGATTCAAACGGTTGTACGGTCCCAGTCTGGATTACCTCCGCCAGAGCGCGTTCCGCGCGCTCGCGCCAGTCCGGCGGCGTCATGTCAAGCCATCCTACGCGACCCGCAGCGACATCTTCATGATCGAATTGCACCATGCGAAGAAAAGCTTCATTGCACGCGAGGACATTACCAACGACGTTCCAGGTCGCGATTCCCAGAATGTTGGCGTCTACCAGACGACGGATCTTCGCCTCACGATCTTCAAGATCGCTGTAAAGACGCGTGTTCTCCATGGAGATCGCCGCTGCTGAGGCCAGCAACTTGAGGACGGCCATTCGCGAAGGGGTGAACGCGTGAGGAATGAGGCTGTTTTCGAGGTATAGCAGCCCCACCAGCCGAGTCTGTTTGAGCAGAGGGAGGCAAAGCAAAGACCGCGAATGATGGTCGCGAAAATACTCATCGGCCGCGAACGCATTCTGACCGGATGCGTCGTGCAAGAGAACGCCTTCTTTGGTCCGAAGGACGTATTGAAGAACCGAGGTCGGTAGATCCGCAGCGGTGATGCTTGCCTGCCGAAGGGTGACCGTCACCGAATCGCTGTTGGTCGTGGCTTCCGCCTCGATACGATACTCATTCTCCTGAGAAAGAATCAGTAGACCTCTCTCAGCGCCTGCGTGCTCGATGTGCTGTGCGCATGATCGTGTCGATCAGCCTGTCCAGCGCGATCTCACCCGAAACAGCCTCGGACACTTTGATCACAGTCGCGAGATCGAGTTGCCCGATCGGCGTCTGTATGGTCGCAGTAGCATCCGGGAGAACTTTCTCGGGTCTGATCTGAGGGTGAAGCTGGTCAAACTGCCGAACCTTGGCATCTGCTCCCCAGCGGATGTAGCAGTGACGTGCTTCCCGTAGGTAGGTTATGGCGATTCTCTCGTATCCGCGCGCCCCATAGAACAGCCCCGCGACCTCGTTAGCCAAGGCCTCGATGTGAATGAAACCTTGCACATGTGCCGATCGAATTGCTTTCTCGTAGAGATCCTGTGCATCCAGCACGCGTCCCTCAATGCGTGCGATCTCCGCCGCAATGAGCGCAGCGCAGCTCTCAAAAGTTGGAGGCGAGTGCTCGGCCCACACTTCTAATTGCTCGTGGTGTGACTCTAACGCTTCGAAGTGTTTCAATTTGTCTTCAGGAGACGCGGTACTCCAGGCGCCCGCGTGAGCAAGCGCAGCATAGAGGCGAAACTCCGCGGTTTCGAACATCGCCGCTGAAGTCCAATACAATCTTTGGCCCTTGAACGCAGCCTCAGCCGCTGAAACATAGTCTCCGGCAAAAACCCGCGCCTCCACTTTGCGGGTCCAGTAGTAGAACTCGGCGAATACCAAATTCGGATTGGCGGCTAAATTGCGCTCGACTTCCGGCTCTATGTAGTCATCGTGATCCAGCCGTCCCAACGTCGGCGTCACTCCGCGTAGCGTTCGAATCAGGCCGAGCTGGGCTCCGCAGAGGTGAATGACCAAACCGAAACGCACCCTTTTCGCAAAGGCCAGGCCGTTTTCGCATTCCGTCTGCACCTCCGCGAGCGGATCTCCGACCCCCAGGCAAATCGTAATGAGCTTGTCCCAGCTATATGATGCGAAAGTAAGGTCGCCGATACGATATGCCAGATCGAACGCACGGCGCACCAGCTTTCGTCCGGTGGCGACGTGCTGAGCCCATGGCATGACCATTGCGCCTACAGACATATAGGTTCGGGCTTGATAGCGGGTCAGACCGCGCTTTTCGACCAGGTCGTAGCCCAGTTGGCCGAACCGGAATCCGTCTTCGTAGTTCCCGAGACGCGGGCCGGCAAACATCGCCAGCCAAACGTAAGCGAAGCAAGCGGCATCGCTGTTGCCATGCTCCAGGCTGAGCGTCACCAATCGACAGACCACCAATGTCGAGAAGTGCTCGTCAAACAGAATCGACGGTGTAACGATCTCTGTGAATACATCGAGTGTGTCGAGCACCTCCGGGTCCTCGACGAGCGGCAGATCCATTAGCTCTTCAATCTGCCGGCCTGCAAGCAGATCCCAGATTCGCTTGTATTCGCGCACTACATCATCGCGTGCCGGACGGTTCGCCCAAGCCGTGCCCTGAGTGCGGAGCCACTCAAGAAACACGTCCACCGCGCGGTCACATCGATCCAGTGTCGTGTACAGGGTAAGCCGCAAGCGAGTGGCTACGCAGAAGTCGTGCCGATTGTTCGCACGCTGAGGCAACACCGAGAGCCGATTCTCGGCGGCATCCTTCTCTGCGGTGAGCAGCTCACATCCAGCCATCAGATACTCGATCGAGAAGATGACGGGATAGTTTCGCTTCCACGTCTCCTTCGTGAGTAATGCTCGGCCCGCACCAAGATACTTGAGCGCTGACGCGTATGCGGTCGATATCTTGGCACGTCGACCCGCCGTGAGATTCAAATCTGCGACGCGATCGCGTTCCTCCGCTGAGGTGAGCAGATGAGAACCCCGGTTGAGTTGGTTCACGATTTCCAATATTGCCTCCTCGCGTTTTGCCGCGGGAGTGTGTGCGGCGAGAAGCATTCCAATACGCAGATGTGTCGCGGGGCGCAGTGCTTCCGGAATCATGGAATAGGCTGCTTCCTGCACACGATCATGCAGGAAGCGATAAGAATCTTCGGAACGGAAGATAAGCCCGGACCGTACTGCTTCCCAAAGATCGTGGTGAAGCTCCTCGATAGACTTCTCGTAGGCCAGCATGTCGAATTCTGCGCTGTTTCCCATGCAGGCGAACTGCTTGAGTGCCTCCTGCGTGTCTGTCGGCAGGCGGCTCAGCTTGCCCACCATCAGCTCCACGACGTTGTCGGTGTAGCCTTTGGCGTGAATTCGATTCATGTCCCATATCCAGCGGCCTTCCGAGTAACCGAAGCTAAGCAGACCTTCCTCTGCCAACGTGGAGATGAACTGGATGGCGAAGAAGGGATTGCCTGTCGTCTTCTCATGAATCAATTCGGCGAGCGGCGCCGCGCGTCCCGGTTCGCAGTGCAGAGAGTCCGCCATCAGTTGGCGCAGATCGTCCTGGCCGAGCGGCGTCAGGACGATGTGCTCCACTGACGCTCCAGCCTGACGAATTGCCTCCAGCTTCCGCACCAGCGGGTGTGTGGCGCTGACTTCATTGTCCCGGTAGGCTCCGATTAGGAATAAGTGCCGCAGATCGTCACGGGTCAACAGATCTTCGAGTAAGTCGAGCGTCGCGGCGTCCAACCACTGCAGATCGTCGAGGAAGAGTGCAAGCGGATGTTCCGGTCGTGCAAATACTCCAATGAATCGCCGAAAGACCAGCTGAAAACGGCGTTGCGCTTCCGACGGTGGCAGCTCAGGAACAGGTGGTTGTTCGCCTATGACGTGCTTCAATTCCGGGACGAGATCGACGATCAACAGCCCGTTCGGCTCCAGTGCCTGCTGAAGTGCGTCACGCCACTTGCGCAACTCCTCTTCGCCCTTACTGAGGAGTGGACTCACCAGGCTTTGGAACGCCTGCGCCAGCGTCGCATACGGAATGTCGCGCTTGTATTGATCGAATTTCCCGGATGCAAACAATCCGCGGGGAGGGACCAGAGGTTTGTGAAGTTCGTTAACCACCGCGGACTTACCAATGCCCGAGTACCCGGCGACGAGCACCAATTCTGGTCGGCCACCCAGGACCGTCCGATCAAAGGACGTCAGGAGCGCTTCGACTTCACGATCTCGCCCATACAGCTTTTCGGGAATCATGAGGCGATCCGGTGTGTCGTGTCGGCCGAGAGTGAAAACGTCAATGGACCGGCGTGACTCCCATTCCGAGAGGCAGTGCTCTAAATCGCGTTCGACTCCCGCGGCAGTCTGATAGCGCTCCTCGACGGTTTTCGCGAGCAACTTCATGGTGATCGCGGATACAGCCGCTGGGACGTTCGGAAGCCGGTCACAGGGAGCGGTGGGTTGTCTCGCGATGTGGCAATGAACCAATTCCATTGGATCATCCGATGCCGTGAACGGGAGGTTGCCGGTTAGCATCTCGTAGAACGTGACGCCAAGTGAATACAGGTCGCTCCGGGAATCGACGGAGCGATTCACCCTTCCCGTCTGCTCTGGCGCCATGTATGCAAGCGTTCCAGCGATGAACTCCGGAGGCTCCGCCGCCTGGCGCTCGCGTGGGAGGCGCGATGCGATCCCGAAGCCGGAGACGCGGACTCGGCCTGTTGCAGAGTCCACCAGTACGTGAGCCGGTTTAATGTCCTTGTGGATCAGGCCGCGTCCGTGCAACTGGCTAACTGCGCCAGCCAAGGCGATGGAGATTCGGAGGAACTGTCCGACCTCCATGGGTTCTCCGATAAGGCGATCGAGCGGCTCGCCTCCTGTGTAATCCACCACGAGCATCGTCTGTCCGCGCTCGCGAACCAATTCGATCGGCCGCAATGCCCACGCACCGTCCAGGTACTCACGAAGTTCGAATTCGCGTGCGAAGCGATTGAGGCTCTCTAGTGTGCCGTCCCGGCTAATTCTTTACAACGGCGAACTTTGTCGAGAATAACGTCGGCGGATGCTTTCCAGATAAAGGCCTTGGGCGTTTCGTTCCAGCTTGCGAGCCACGCGTAGATGGCGCGTTCGAGTTCCTCCACGGAATGGAAGGCGCCGCGCCGAATCATCTTGTCCGTGATGAGGCCGAACCAGCGT
>JASHSD010000921.1 GCA_030036985.1 Bryobacteraceae bacterium | reverse complement strand
ACCAGGGCGAATGCGATACGGCCGCGGTATTCGGGGCTCTTTTCGAGAAAAAGATCCAGCGCGCGCAGACGCTCGGGAATGCCTTTGGTGTAGTCGAGACGATCGATGCCGATGCCGAGAAACTCAGGCCGGGTTCCCATGCGCCGGACCCATCGGCGCATCTCCGCCGTCACTTCGCTCGTTTGCGCGGTCTGGTTGTGCCATTCGAAATCGATGCTGATGGGAAACGGGCGAACCACAGTCGTTTTGCCGCCGCGCGTGATCTCGCTGTGCGTCGGATCGACCTTTGCCTCTACTTCACGCTCGACCGCGTCCAGAAAATTCGCGCAATGGTAGCGCAGATGGAACCCAAGCAGGTCGTTGCCGAGCATGCCGTCGAGCAGTTCTTCTTTCCACGGAAACGCGCGGAAGGTCTCGCGATTGGGCCAGGGGATGTGCCAGAACTGCGCGATCATCAGATTCGGCGCGTCGTTCTTCAGCATCCGCGGCAGAAGCCCGAAATGATAGTCCTGAATGAAGACGAATGCGGGCTCACCCGCGGCTTCTTCGAGAATCGCGTCGGCGAAAATGCGATTGGCTTTGCGGTAGCTCTCCCAGTTGCGCAGGCTGAACAAGGGGCGGTGGAAGGCGATATGGCAGAGAGGCCAGAGGCCTTCGTTTGCGAGGCCGTTGTAATATTCGTCCTCCAGTTGCTTGTCCAGCCAGACGCGGCGCAACGTGTATGACGGATGGTCGGGAGGAACTCTCAAGTGGCCCCGCGGGCCGGTGACTTCGCGATCTCCGTCGCCGCTGCCGTGCGCGACCCAAATGCCGCCGCACGCGCGCATGACGGGATCGAGCGCCGTGGCCAGTCCGCTCGCCGGCTGAATACACTCCAGACCTTTCTTCGTATGGCGATGCACGTAGGGCTCGCGGTTCGAAACCGCGATCAACTTCACATCCTGCAGCTTTTCCGAAATCAGATTCAGAAGATCGTCTTTGGACCAGACCTTTGCGGGAGCCATTAACTCTCTTTAATGCAGAGCCCGGGCCATTGTAGGGAGAAGCACCAACGGGCGTGCGGAGCGAAAACCGGCCGGTGGATAAACCGGTCTTTCAGTTGCTGAACCAAACAGGCGATGCCGGATACCGCTGTACAACCGGACACGGAAGCGCAGGTCAAATCCGCCAGCGCGGCCGACGTCGTCGTCGGCATCCTGAGTTGGAACAACGTCGACGTCATCGGCAAAATTGCGCGTGACGCGCAGGAGGCGCTGCCGGCGGGCTTCCCAAGGCGGCGTTGCGTGCTGGTGCACGCCGATGGCGGTTCGCGCGACGGCACGCAGGAAGCCGCTTCCGCCGCCGTCATCAACAGGGACGATTTTGTACAGGTCGCCTATCCTGTTTATCCCGCGCAGAAGATTTCACCGGACCATTACGGCGTGCCAGGGAAGGCAAACGGTATTCAGGCGATTTTCGGCGTCGCGTCGGAACTGAACGCCTCGGCCTGCGCGATTATCGACTCGACGATCGCCGTTCCGGAGGCTCGATCCATTGAATCTCTTGTGCGGCCGGTGGTTGAGGACGAGATTGATTTCGTCGCTCCCCGGTATCTTCGACACAAATACGACGGCGCCATCCTGAGCGGAATCGTATATCCGCTCACGCGCGCTCTGTATGGAAAGAGAATTCATCAGCCCATCGGCGGCGACTACGCGGTTTCCGGAAAACTTATGAATCAGCTGTCCAGGCAGAAACTTGACGGGGATACGACAAGTTCCGATGCCGACGTCTGGATAATCGCTCAGGCGCTCGGTGGAGGTTACCGCTTTGCCGAAGCGCTGCTGGGTCCGCGCCAACTCATGCGGCACGAACCGGCGCCCGATGCGAGCAGCATCCTGACCCAGACGCTGCGATCGGTCTTCACGGAGATGAATCGCTCGGCCGCGTTTTGGCAGCGGGTTCGCGGATCGCAACCGGTCCCGCTTTTCGGATCCTGGACGGATAGCATTCCCGACCCCGCGCCGGTGGACCCGAACCCGATGATGCAATCGTTCCGCCTGGGGTTCGAGAATCTCCAGGATATTTACCGCCTGGTTTTGCCGCCGGCGACGCTGGTGGAATTGAAACGAATGACGCGCGGGCAGGAGGCGTTTCATTTCGACGACGCGGTGTGGGCGCGCCTGATCTACGATTTCGCCCTGGCCTGGCGGATGCGAGTGATGGACCGCGATCACCTGCTGGGCGCTTTAACGCCGCTCTATCTCGGATGGGTGGCGTCGTGGGTCGTGGCTGTCCACGATGCATCCGCCGAAGAAGCGCAGAGCCTGGTGGAAACGTTGTGCATGGCTTATGAAACGCAAAAGGGCTATTTGATTTCGCGCTGGCGATGGCCGGACAGATTCAATCCGTAAGCGGCGCCGAAGGAGTTGACGATGACAAATCAGATAAATGACATACTGCACCAGACCATGACAAGAATTGCCGCGGCACTGGAGAACTTCCTGCCGGGCCTGCTGGCCTTCCTGATGATTCTGGTGCTGACAATCGTCATCGCGTTCGTTCTGCGCGCCATCATTCGGCGCTCGCTTCAGCGGGTCGAGTTCGACAATCGCATAAACCGGTGGGGATTCGCCGCCGTCAACGAATGGTCGCCCGCGCACAGCCCGACGATGCTGATCGCGCAGACGGCTTTCCTGACCGTGCTGCTGCTGGGAATTCTGATCGGCATCAGCGCGCTTGACTCGCGGCTCATGTCGCTTCTGTTCGTGGAGTTGTTCAATTATCTGCCGCACGTGGTGGCTGCCGTCCTGATTCTGGTCGTGGGATCGATTCTGTCGCGCTTTTTGGGCCGAAGCGTTCTGATCAGCGCGGTGAATATGCAGATTCAGTCGGCGCGGCTGCTGAGTCTCGGGGTGAAGTGGCTGGTGATTGTTTTGACGGTGGCGATGGCGCTCGATCATTTACGAATCGGCGGCACGGTAGTGCAGATCTCGTTTGCGATTCTTTTCGGCGGGATCGTGCTGGCGCTGGCGCTGGCCGTGGGGCTTGGCTCGAAAGATATGGTGAAGGAAACGTGGGCGCGGCAAACGGACAAGCCGGACCGGGAAGCGGAGGAGCAGTTCCATCATTTTTAGCATCCATCGCCGGGTCTGATCCCACCGTCTTTCAGACGGTCATCACAGGCTTAAGCCTGTGGCCGGTGATCGCCGTGGCACAGACTTCAGTCTGTGCTCGGCACACACTTCAGTCTGTGCTTACACGGGCGCTCCGGAAACCCACGGATTGCGGCCGCTCCAGGCCAGGCGGATTGCCAATCCGCCGCAGGATGCCATCCTGCCCTACACTGCGGCGGCTGTCGCCTGAAATGTAGAAACTCGTGGCACAGACTGTAGTCTGTGGCTGGAGTTTCTATCGTGGCGCATTAATCGCCGGCGATTGCGCCCTGCAGTTCGAACCAGAAGAAGCCGTAGGGTCCCAATGAGAGGCGATAGGGTTCCGGTCCGATCGGCGGAAATTCCGTGTAGCCGAGCATCTCGACCGGCGTGAGCCCGGCCAGATTCGCGAGATCGAGTTCCACCGGCTGGGAGAATCGCGAAAGGTTCGCCACGCACAGCACCTGATCGCTTTCGTATCGGCGCAGGTAAGCGAGAATCCGGCGATTGGCGGGGTTGAGAAACTCCAGCGTTCCTCTGCCGAAGACCTTGAAAAGTTTCCGCAGCGCGATCATGTTGCGCATCCAGTGCAGGATGGAAGACGAATCGGCCAGCTGCGCCTCCACATTCACCGCTTCGTAGCCGTAAATGGGATCCATGATGACGGGGCTGTAAAGGCGCGCCGGATTGGCGCGGGAGAAGCCGGCATTGCGATCGGCGGTCCATTGCATCGGCGTGCGCACGCCGTTGCGATCGCCGAGATAAATGTTATCGCCCATGCCGATCTCATCGCCGTAATAAATCACCGGCGTGCCCGGAAACGAAAACAGAATGCTGTTCATCAGCTCGATGCGCCGGGGATTGTTATCCATCAGAGGCGCGAGCCGCCGGCGGATGCCCACGTTGAGGCGCATGCGCGGATCGCTGCCGTAGGCGAAATACATGTAATCGCGCTCGTCGTCGGTGACCATTTCGAGTGTGAGCTCGTCGTGGTTGCGCAGGAACAGGCCCCACTGACACCCAGGCGGAATCTCAGGCGTGCGAGCCATGATGTCGACCACGGGATGCCGGTCCTCGAGGCGCAGCGCCATGAACATCCTCGGCATCAGCGGGAAATGGAACGCCATGTGAAATTCGTCGCCGTCGCCGAAATACTGACGGACATCGTCCGGCCACTGATTGGCCTCGGCGAGCAGGAGACGGTTCGCGTAGTTTTCTTCGAGAACGCGGCGCAGGCGCTTGACGATCTGGTGGGTCTCGGGCAGGTTCTCACAGTTGGTGCCGTCGCGCTCCACCAGGTAAGGGATGGCATCGAGACGCAATCCGTCGACGCCCATATCGAGCCAGAAGCGCATGGTTTTCAGCACCTCCTCCAGCACGGCCGGATTGTCGAAATTCAAATCCGGCTGATGCGAAAAGAAGCGGTGCCAGTAATAGGCTTTGGCCTCGGCGTCCCATGACCAGTTCGATTTTTCGGTGTCCGTGAAGATGATCCGGGCGCCTGCATACTTCTTGTCGTTGTCACTCCAGACGTAGTAGTCGCGCTCACGCGATCCGGGGGGAGCTTTGCGCGCGGCCTGAAACCAAGGATGCTGGTCCGAGGTGTGGTTTACCACCAGTTCGATGACTACCTGCATGCCGCGGTCATGCGCGCCTTTCAGGAACGACTTGAAATCGTCCAACGTGCCGTAGGAGCGGTGCACGTCAAGATAGTTCGAGATGTCGTATCCATCGTCACGCAGCGGCGATGGGAAGAACGGCAGAAGCCACAGGCAGGTGACGCCGAGGTCCTGCAGGTAATCCAGCTTTTGGATCAGACCCTTGAAGTCGCCGATGCCGTCGTTATCGCTGTCGGAGAATGCCTTGACGTGCGTTTCGTAGATGACTGCGTCTTTGAACCACAGCGGGTCTCGGGCGCTCCCGGGCATGATCATAGACGCTGAACCACAGAATTTCGGAAACCCAGGCCAGGCGGATTACCAATCCGCCGCAGGTTATCAACCTGCCCTACGAGTTTTAGAACGACAGACTAAAGTCTGTGCTACGTGGCGCAGGCTTCAGCCTGTGAAACGCAGCAACCGGACTGCCAATTTTCCGGTGAGCCGCGTGCAGGGCCGAAGCCGGACTAATGCACAATGGCTTTCCCCCGATCCAGCGGTATCCTTCTGCATCCGACATCCCTGCCCGGCCGATTCGGCATCGGCGATCTGGGTCCCGAAGCACGGCGTTTCGCCGATTATCTTCACAGCGCCGGCCAAACGGTCTGGCAGTTACTGCCGCTCGGACCCACCGGCTACGGCGATTCGCCCTACCAGTGTTTCTCGGCGCTCGCCGGAAATCCGCTGCTGATCAGTTTGGAAGATCTTCCGGGCCAGGTTCCGTCGCCGCCTCAATTCGGCGCGGGTCGGGTGGACTTCGAACAAGTGACCCCATGGAAGACGGCTGCGCTGCAATCGGCGGCGAAACAGTTTCGTGAAAGCGGATGCGCAAGCGAGCGCCGGCAGTTCGCACAATTCTGCGAGGAGAACGCCGACTGGCTGGACGACTTCGCACTGTTCATGGCCCTCAAGAATCTGGCTCCGCAGCGCGTCTGGAGCCAATGGGACGAAGACATCCGCCAGCGCGACCCTCGGGCGCTCAAAGAATGGGCCGACCGCCTGGACGAGCCGATCGCGGCGCAGAAGTTTCTCCAGTACACGTTTTTCTCTCAGTGGGCCGCGCTGC
>JASHSD010000920.1 GCA_030036985.1 Bryobacteraceae bacterium | reverse complement strand
TCGCGCTCACCAGCGTGCTGGAGCAGCATGGACTACAGGTCGTCCATGCCGAGAACGGCCGCGACGGCATTGAGATCCTGCGTTCCACCGCGGACATCGATGCCGTGCTCATGGATATCATGATGCCGGAAATGGACGGCTACGAAACCACGCGCGCCATCCGTCAGCTGGCGGCTTTCCATTCGCTCCCGATCATCGCCCTCACCGCCAAGGCCATGAAGGGCGACCGCGAGAAGTGCCTGCAGGCGGGCGCTTCCGATTACGTCACCAAACCCGTCGATCTGGAACAGCTCTTTTCCGTCCTCCGCGTGTGGATCTCGCGCGGCCATGAACTGGGGCAATCCATCACCGCGGGAATGGCGACGAGCAGTGTACAGTAAGAAACGGGAGCCAATGTGTTTTCCGGCTCGGCTATGGTAGCGGAACCCCAGAGAGTGGCTTCCACGCCTTCCACGAAGGTCAAAATCCTTCTTGTGGACGACACCCCGGAAAACCTGGTTTCGCTCGAAGCGACCCTTGACAGCCTCGGGGAGGAACTCGTTCTCGCCAATTCGGGAAGGGAGGCGCTGCGACATCTGCTGGAGCACGATTTCGCGGCGATCCTCCTCGACGTGAAAATGCCGGATATGGACGGGTTCGAGACGGCGGAACTCATCCGTTCCCGGCCCCGTTCGCGCCACGTTCCTATCCTGTTCCTGACCGGGTACAAGAACGAGGAGCATCTGTTCCGCGGATACGATCTCGGCGCCGTCGATTTTCTGTTCAAACCGATTGTCCCCGAGGTGCTGCGCAGCAAGGTGTCCGTCTTCGTGGAGTTGAGCCGCAAGGCCGATCTGCTCGAACGGCAGGCGGCGACGCTGCGGAAGACGGAGCAGCAGTTTCGCTCCCTGCTCGAAGCTGCGCCCGACGCCATGATTATCTGCAGGGGCAACGGCAACATCGTTCTGATCAACTCCCGCACCGAGGCGATGTTCGGTTATCCCCGCTCCGAACTCATCAGCGAGCACATTCGGCTGCTGGTGCCCCGGTGGCACTTCGAAATGCTCCCCGGGGCGGAAGAGGAATTCGACCTCGACGGCTCGAACCACGCCCCGCAGGCGCCTGCGCACGAATTCGACGCGGTCCGCCGCGACGGCACAACCTTTCCGGTCGAGATCAGTCTGAGTCCTTTGCTTGCCGACGGCGGGCTGCTGATCACGACCGCGATCCGCGATATCACAGCGCGCAGGAAGGTCGAGGAGGAACGCGCCCGAGCCGAGGAAAAGGTGCACCAGCTGAACCAGCATCTCGAGGATAGGGTTCTGGAGCGCACGGAGGCCCTGATGCGTTCCAACGACGAATTGGCGCAGTTTGCCTACGTCGCTTCGCACGATCTGCAGGAGCCGCTGCGCACGGTTCTGATTTACACCGAACTCCTGGCTAGGCAATACGAAGGATCTCTGGACGGCGACGCCCGAAAGTTCATGAGCTACATCACGGAGAGCGCCCGCCGCATGGAGCACCTGATCCGCGATCTGCTCGAATTCTCCAAGGTCGAATCCGAACGCGATATTCCGTTCACGGCCATCTCCTGCGATGTCCCTTTGGATGAAGCGCTCTCGAACCTGGTGACCCGCATTCAGGAATGTGGCGCTAAGATCGCGCGCAGCGAGTTGCCGTGCGTGAACGGCGATCGCATTCAGCTCTGCCGGTTATTTCAGAACCTGGTGGGGAACGCCATCAAATACCGGCATCCGGATCGCCCGCTGCGCATCGATATCGCGGCCGAGCGCCGGGGCGGCGATTGGGTGTTTTCGGTGAAGGACAACGGTGTCGGCATCGAACCCGAGTACACGGAGAAGGTATTCGGCATTTTCAAACGGCTGCACGGGCGTGACAACCCCGGCACGGGGATGGGCTTGGCGATCTGCAGGAAAATCGTGGCGCGCCACGGCGGCCGGATATGGGTGGAATCCACTCCCGATGTCGGCTCGACCTTCTTCTTCACGCTGCCCGCCGTGACGCAGTCGAGTCTCGGACACGCGACGGACACGCGACCTTAGTCGCGTCGTTTCCGAGCCGCGCGCGTGAGCAAGCGGTTCCCAGCCTACTCAATCGAAATCGTGGTCGCCACCTGACTCAGGTTGGCCGGATTATCGCTCGGAATGCTGTCCATGAGAATCTCGATCGGAACCTGACCGCTCGGAGCCGTCGAAGGGATCAGTATGTTGATCTGCCATACCCCGACCAGACCCGGTGCAAGGCCCGAATACTGGATATTCGCGCTCGGAACATAAGTTGCCGAGCCTGACGGACCAAGAAGAACCTGAGGCGTTACGGTTGTGGGCACGGGTCCGGTCGATGCCGTGCCATCCGGCGGCGCATTCGTAACCGGCCCCTGACCCGTGCCGAAAAGCTGGATCACCTGGCCGGGAGCGATCGGATTGCTCGCCGAATTCACCGAATAATCCTGATTCAAAGCCGCGACGGCGCCGCTCCCCGTACCGGTGCCGGTGAACAAAGCCGGAGAAGCGCTCGCCAGATCGAACTCGGCGGCGCCATAGATCTGCCCGGTCGACGAATTGGCCACCTCCACATCGGCAGTTCCCGCGGAGGGCAGACTCAGCGGAAGCGGGAAATTGATCTGACCCGGCGAGACAAAGAACAAGGCCGACGGCGTGCCGTTAATCAGAACCTGCGTATCCGCAAGCGTCGTCGGCAAAGGATAGGAGGTTTCGGCTCCCGTGCCGTTGCCGATCACATTCGCGGGGACGGAAGGGAAAAGAGCGGTAATCGTGCCGGGCGCCAGCGGTCTCCCGCCAATATAGTTGGCCGCATTCACCGCTGCGACCTGCGGCGCGAAGAACAGAACGCGGTTCAGGCCGTCAGCTACGAGCAGGTTGTTGTACTGATCCACAAACGCCGACCTCGGCGAATACGCCGGGACCGTTGCATTCGAGGCGTAGTTGATCGTCGGCAACATGCCGACCGTGGGGTAGTGCAGCAGATGGTTGACTCCCGATCCGGTGTCCGCGACCCAGAAGTCTCCACCCGCCCCCATGCCGATCGCGGTGGGCTGGGAGAGTCCCGAAGTCAGCGAGAACGAGGCGGGGGAGTTGTTGGACAGATTCTCCGCCTGATCGAAGACCTGCACCCGTGCATTGCCGCTGTCGGCGACGAGCACCCGATCCATCGGATCTACTGCGACGCCGCGAGGCGACGAAAGTCCCGCGTCGTCCGACTGGCTGAGAGTCGAGTCGAAGTCCGCCTGCCCGAGCTCGATCGTCGCGTTCATGCCGTTCGAAAACGGCTTGGAAAAAAAGAGCACCCGGTTCTGATTGATGTCCGCCGCCACCAGCCAGCCGCTGCTGGTTTGTGAAGCGTCGGCTCCATCTTGAGTGAATGCCAGCGATATCGGCGCGCTCATGGTGCTCGCGGTGGGATCTGTCACGATCGAAGTGAAGTCGGCCTGTCCCAGCACCAGATCTGCCGATTCCGGCGTAGTCGCGCCCGAGGGCGGATTGAACGGGGTAGGGAAGCGCAGGATGCGGGAGTTGAATGAGTCGGCCACGTACAAATTTCCGGCGGAATCGACAGCCAGCGACGTGGGGCCGTTCAGCCCCTGCTGATTGGGCGTCGTGGAGACACCGGACGGGTAATTGACGACGGTGTGGAGCAGATCCGGCTGTCCGATGACGATATCCGCCGCCTGACCGTTTTGCATGGTGTTGAAGTTTTTAAACCCGAGGATCCGGTTGTTCAGCGTGTCGGCGACGTACAGGCGAGGCGGGCTGGAGCTGTAGTCGAGAACCGCCGATCCCGAGGCGCCCGACGTGCCGCCCGCGAAGCCGAATTCCTTGCCCAGAACCAGATTCGGCGCGTTGTAGGGGAAATCCATTTGCCCGACCACGCGCGATGCCGCGGGACCGGTGCTTGTGGCCGTAGGCACGGGATAGACGATGATTCGATTGTTCCCGGCATCCACCACGAACAGCTCGGTGGCGGACGCGGCCATGTCGACAGGCTCATCCAGTGTTGTGGCCGATGGTTGACCGCCTTGGTTCGCCGTCGACGTGGTAAAGCCGGGCTGACCGATAATGCCCGTTGCGTTCGGTGAAACCTGGGTCGTTTGCTTCGTCCACGAGCTGACCGGACCATACAGGAGTATGCGGTTGTCACCTGTGTCGGCGACCACCACGTCCGCGCCGATCGCGGTGACGGCGAGTGTGTTACTGAGACCTGAAGAGTTCACGCTCGTCGTCGCCAGCGGCGAGGGAACTCCGAGAACCCAGGTGGCTTGGGCGCCGGATACAGAGGGCGACGCGTAAACCATGGCGCGATAGTATTGGTCGGCAACCAGCATGTTGCCGGCGGAATCGAAAGCCACGCCGGTAGGCTGATATAGACCCGTAAGGTTGGTCTGAGCACCGGCGCTTGCGCTCGATGTGAAATTGGACTGCCCGATAACGAGATCGGCGGAGGGAGAATTCGCGCCCGCCGTCAACACAGAAACCGGGAATCGCAGCACCCGGTTGTTTCCGGTGTCGGTCACCCAGAGATTGCCCGACGCATCGAACGCAAGGCCGGTTCGCAGCGTCAGCGAAAGCGAAGAGGCGGAGATGCCGCCGCTGTTGGCGGTGCTCGTCGAGTAAGTGCTCTGCCCGATGATCATGTTCGGGAACTGATAGCCGGCGGGCTGCGAGAACGGCTTGGGGAATCGCAGAATGCGATTGTTCCCTGTGTCGGCGACGTAGAGGTTGCCCGCGCTGTCGACGGCGAGCCCGGTCGGGTTGTTCAACCCGGTCGAGTAAGTGCCGTTCGGACCCTGCGCCAGCGTGGTGTACTGATTGGGCTGCCCGAGCACAAGATCGGCGAATGCGCCCGGCGTGAGCTGCGTGTTGTACTTGTATGCCAGCACCCGGTTGTTCGAGGAATCCGCGATATAGACGATCGGCGGCGAGACCGAGTTGTCGAGAGCGATGCCGAGCGGCTGCGAAACCTCCCGCCCCTCAACCACGTTGGGGCCATAGGAGTCGAACGCCAGCGGATTAGTCGCGGTGCCGATGAAGTTCGGGTCGCCGAAGACTTTTACCGGTTTGACGAAAAGCGCCTGCGCGGAGAGCGTTTCCGTGGACAGCAGCGCAAAACCAAGCAATGCGGGCAGGATGAAAGAGTTATTCCGGCGCAAATCTCCTCAAAGATAACATGCGCCTCTGGATGGTTTCGTACGCGACAAGTGTCGGGTGCGAGGGGCGGATGCGTGATACACCGCCCCGCCACTGAAGCCGCTAGTGTCCCGTCCCACTTAATTATTTACAATCAGAAGGATTCGTGATCCGATGGGGTATGTTCACCCGCGCGGCTGCATTGGATCTCGATCAAGCGCAGATACGACGCCTGGAATCGCTGGTCCGTGCGGGCGGCACACCGCAAAAGACCGCCCGCAAATGTCAGGTGATCCTTCTGGCGAGCCAAGG
>JASHSD010000002.1 GCA_030036985.1 Bryobacteraceae bacterium | reverse complement strand
CGTGACCTTTTCGGGCGGAATATTGTAGGCGCGCAGGATGGCGTTGCGCGAAAATTCGCTCACCGTCAGGATGCGGGCGGCGCGCTGCACCGTTGTTGCCACTGTCAGCCGAAGCTGCGAACGGCGCGCGGCCGTGAAATAGTCCGGATGATCCAGAAAACTGACGTCGTGCACCGTCACCACAATGGGCACACGCGTAAAAAGCGGCGCGGTGTACTGGACGTGAATCAGGTCCGGCCGGTCGTCCCGCACCTGACGCCCCAGATCCCATCCCAGCCGGATGTACGGATTGGCCGAAACGCGGCGCACCTGAAATCGCGCCGGAACGAAGCTCTCGGCGTCCGCTCCGGATATGTAGGTCACGAACTCGGAGTGCCGATCGATCTCCGCGAAAGCTCCGAGGAGGCTCCGAACATACGTTTCGTTGCCCGTCAGGTGCCTTCCGATCGCGTGAGCATCAACGGCGAAGCGCATGTCAGATTTTCCCAGTATAGCCGTTAACTTCAGGAAAGTGCGTCAGTTGCAGATTAATGTCCAGCTTTTTCCATACAGTTTCCCAACAATAACAATTGTCGAAGTTGCGTCTTCCGTGACGCGCGATACCTTCGCGCGCCGCGGCATCCCCGGCCAGCCGAACGATCTCGCCGGCAAATTCGGAGGCGCCCGAGGCAAGCACAATGTCGGTCCCATTCTGCGCGGAAAGGCCCTCGGCCGCCAGCGGAGTCGCAATCACGCAGCGCGCGGCGGCCCAAGCCTCCAGAATCTTAATCCGCGTGCCGCTGCCCGCGCGCAGGGGCGCTGCCACCAGGCAAGCCTGGGCGATTTCAGTCCTTGCATCGTCAATCGGCCCGGTGACTTCGATGCCGGTTTGCTCCACGGTTCCGGCGGGCAAAAGATGCCGGACGAACCGATCGCCCCGGCCGACGAGCCGCAGGCGAAGATCGGGACAGGCGCGCCGAACCACCGGCCAGATTTCCCGCACGAGGAAGGCTACGGCGTCGATGTTCGGGTGGTACTCGAAATTGCCCGAGAAAACGACGCGGCGAAACTCGGGCCCGCGGGGTTCTTCCACCCACGGCAACGAATTCGGATAAATCTCGACCCGCGCTGCGGGAGCGATTTGGCGGCCCGTGACCGCGTCCTGCTCCGAAGTCGCCAGGACCATCGAATAGCGTGGCAGCAGGGCCGCTTCCAGCCTTCGGTTGACCGCGGCGAAGCGTTTGTGCCCGGCCCGCACCAGCCCCGCGCTCACCGCCGCGCATCGTTCGTCGAGCACCGATTCGATATTGTGCAGGTCGAGAATGGTGAAAGCGCAGCAGCGGCTCAGTTGTTCGATATAAGGTGCGCACCAGAAATGCTCGACCACGCCGAAATCGTAGCGGCGTCCGCCAATGGCCCGCTCTATGCTCTCGGCCAGGCCGCCGACGCGGTCAATCAGTGGAGGCACGCCCCGCAGCGCGCGCCTCGCGTTGCGAAGATACCTGGCGGGAGTGCTCCGGCTGTGACGCGGAAGCGGGATAACGTGCTGCGTCGCCGCCAGACCCTCCGGCAGAACCGCGGCCTGCCCGCTGTCGGAGATCAGGATCAGATCCACTTCCGCGATGCGCGCAAAGTAGTGCAGCAGGGACGCGATCCGAAACGCGCCGCCGCCCTGGAGCGGATATGGAGGCTCGGGAGAAAGCATCAGCGCGTTCATCGTCCGATCAGGCGCGCCCATTCCCCGTTGACGGGATATTCATAATTCGCATGTACACTGAACGCAAAGGACATGGGCACGCCGATTCGCCTGAGGCTCTTCCTCAGCTGCTTCCTGCTGATCGCCATTATTTTATTCGCCCTCGACCTGAGCGGATCGCAGAGCCGTCTCAACCGGACGATCCTCGAACTCACCCTCTGCCTGGTCGGCTCCGTCATCCTGACCTGGATTTTCGCGCGCGCCATCGACTGGCGCATTCAGCGGCTGAAGTCGTTTGCCGAGCACGTCCTCGATGCCGATGGCGTGGATGAGCCGCTGCCCGAAGAGGGCGAGGAAACGGTGCTGCTCAACCAATCTCTGCGGCGCATGGCCTCGCGCATACGCGAATTGGTAGAAAGGCTCAGCCTCGAATCCGCCCGCCGCGACGTGATTCTGAAAAGCATGGCGGAGGGCGTCCTCGCCGTCGATCATCAGATGCGCGTTTTGTTCTGCAATCAGGCGCTTTCCGACGCGCTCGGCCTGAAGCACCCGGTCGAGGAAAACACGCCGCTGCTCGGTCTGGCGCGCGATCCCAGGTTCCTGAATCTGATCTCCGGAGTTCTGGCTACCGGGGAATCCGTCAAGAGCAAACTCCAGTTCACGGCCGACGACGCCAAAATCTTCGAAGCCTATACGGCGCCGCTGGAGGTTCGCTCGGCTGGCGCGCCCATGGATCGCGGAGCGCTGGTCATCCTGCACGACATCACCGGCCTCGAACGGCTGGAGCGAATCCGCCGCGACTTCGTCGCCAACGTTTCCCACGAGCCGCGCACGCCGCTGGCCGCAATACACGGCTACGCGGAGACGCTGCTCGACGGCGCGCTCACCGATACGGAGAACAACCGCCGCTTTATCGAAATCATCCAGGCTCATGCCGTTCGCCTCAACAACATCGCGTCCGATCTGCTGACGCTTTCGGATCTCGAATCCGGCCGCCGCGACGTCGAACCCGGGCCCATCTCGGTCGAAGAAGCGGTCAATACCGCGCTGCTGACCGTGGAACCGGAAGCGCGCATCCGCGATGTTCATCTGGTCCGCGGCTCGGTGCGCGACGCTCTCATCACCGGCCATTCGCTCCGCCTCGAACAAGCGCTCGTCAATCTCCTGAATAACGCCGTAAAATTCAACAAACCCGGAGGCGAAGCCCGCATCGACGCCGGAGCCATGTCCGACGGCCGCGTTTTCATCACCGTGTCCGACACCGGCAGCGGCATTCCTTCCGACGATCTTCCCCGCATCTTCGAGCGTTTCTATCGCGTGGACCGGGCGCGGTCGCGCGAGGTAGGCGGCACCGGCCTCGGTCTGTCGATCGTGAAACACGTGGTGGAACGTATGGATGGCGCCATCAAAGTCGAGAGCCGCCTGGGCAAAGGGTCCACCTTCACCATCACGCTGCCGGCCGCCGAAATACCCCTGCACGCATGACCAAACGCCCGCATGACCAAACGAAAGACGCATCCCCATGGAGGGTCCAGGACAATGACCACCGCAGCCGCAGCCGCAGCCGCCGAATCGCAACCCGATCTCACCGACCCATCCCTTTACATGAACCGTGAGCTCAGCCTGATCGAGTTCCAGCGGCGCGTGCTCGAAGAGGCGCGCGACCCCGGAAACAGGCTGCTCGAACGGGTCAAGTTCCTTTCCATCGTCAGCTCCAATCTGGACGAGTTCTACATGGTGCGCGTGGCCGCCATGAAGCAGAAACTGGCCGCGGGCAAGCCGGACCTCAGCATCGACGGCAAGACTGTCACCGAGCAACTGGCGGTGGTGCGCGTTGCCGTGGATGAGTTGATGCGGCAGATGTACGACTGCTGGCAGAACCAGCTTCTGCCCGAGCTGACGAAGCACGGCATCGCAATTACCGATTACGCCACGCTCGACGAACGCGAGCGCAAGGCCGTCGATCTTTACTATCACGAGACCATCTTTCCGGTGCTGACGCCACTCGCGTTCGACCAGGGCAGGCCGTTCCCCCATATCTCAAACCTCAGCCTGAATCTGGCGATCGCCTTAGGCGATCCGCGCCACGCGGACGGCCCCGGAAGGCGGCACTTCGCCCGCGTAAAGGTGCCGGAGAAGCTGCCGCAGCTGGTGGCCGTTCCGGCGCCTGGTTCACGTCGGAAACCGGCCGCTCCCGTTTATAAATTCGTGTGGATCGAGCAGGTGATTGCGGCCAACCTCCAGTCTCTGTTTCCAGGCTTCGAAATCCTCGAATCGCATCCTTTCCACGTCACCCGCGACGCCGAAGTGGCCATTCAGGAACTGGAAAGCGACGATCTGCTCGAAACGGTCGAAGAAGCCGTCTGGCGCCGCCGCTTCCGCCTTCCCGTGCGTTTGCAGACGGTCTCCGCCATCGCCCCCGACATGCTGGACATTCTTATCGAAAACCTGCAGATCACGCGCGAAGACGTCCACGATGTTCCGGGACCCATCGATCTCGCGCGCCTCCGCCAGTTGCCGTCCCTCGATCGCCCCGAGCTGCGCGACGAGCCGTTCGAACCGTGGACTCCGCCCGATCTCTCAGCCGACGCCGAAGAAGACATGTTCAGCGTGATCCGGGCGGAGGACCGGCTGCTGCATCATCCCTACCAGTCGTTCCAGCCCGTAATCGACGTGCTGAACAAAGCGGCGCACGATCCCGATGTGCTCGCCATCAAGATGACCCTTTACCGCACGGGCAGAAATTCGCCCATCGTGCAGGCGCTGCTTGACGCCATTGAGAACGGCAAGCAGGTCGCGGTCCTGGTGGAACTGAAGGCGCGCTTCGACGAAGAGAGCAACATCGAATGGGCGCGGGCGCTCGAACGCGAGGGCGTCCATGTGGTTTACGGGCTGCTGGGTCTTAAGGTGCACTGCAAGATCGCCCTGATCGTGCGCCGCGAGCAGGACGGCATCCGCCGCTACCTGCACCTCGGCACGGGCAACTACAATGCGGTCACGGCGCGGCTTTACACCGATCTCAGCCTGTTCACCTGCGATCCCGATCTAGGCGCCGACGCGACCGATTTGTTCAATTACCTAACCGGCTATTCGCATAAATCGGATTTCCGCAAACTTCTCGTCGCACCGGTGACGCTGCGGCAGCGGATCACGGAGCTGATCCGCCGCGAGATCGCCCGCGGCTCGCGCGGGCGCCTGGTTTTCAAGATGAACGCGCTCGAGGACAAGCCGATGATCGCGCTGCTGTACGAGGCCTCGCGGGCGGGGGTAAAAATCGATCTGATCGTTCGCGGATTATGCTGTCTGCGTCCGGGCATTCCCGGCATCAGCGAGAACATCCGCGTGCGCAGCATCGTGGGCCGCTTCCTCGAGCACAGCCGTCTGTATTATTTCGAAAACGGCGGCGAAGAAGAAATGTATATGGGCAGCGCCGACCTGATGCCGCGCAATCTGGATCACCGGGTGGAGATTCTCTTTCCGATCCTGAACCCGCGCATCGTGCGCCGCCTGCGGGACGGCCTGCTGGCGAAATGCCTGGAGGACAACCGGAAATCCCGCGCGGGAAAAGCCGACGGCATGTATGAATTTGTGCCGGTGAACGGCGCGGGATCGATGGACAGCCAGGCCTGGTTTATCCGGCATCGCGCTCAGATCGCGGAGTGACCAATCTCCCATGCCTGGGGAGTTCAGACCGGTATTTCGTTGCGCTTACGCGAATACCGGATATGCCATTTCTATCCGGGTGGTCCCACTGTATGATGCCATTATGAACACTACGGTGACTCTGGATAAAGCCGGGCGCGTCGTGCTGCCAAAGACCCTGCGGGACGAACTGCACCTTGAGCCCGGCGACACTCTCGAAGTCGAATCCGAGGGCGAGCGTGTCACGCTGCGTCCGCTGCGCGGGTCAACGCCGCTGCGCAAGGAGCATGGCGTTTGGGTCTTCCGTTCCGGCAGGAAGCTGACGGCTGCCGAAACCGACAAGGTGCTGGGGGAAACCCGTGAGCGGCGCGATGATGCCATCGTGGGATAGCGAAGTGAAGGCGTTCCTGGATACATCTGTTCTCGTGGCGACCTTCTACGGCGACCACGAACACCACGAGCCTAGTGTAGTGTCCAACAAATAACTGGACTATTTATAAGAGCTTGCCGTATACTCTGAGTGTGTCCCGCAATGCTGTTTCATTGAAGTTGCGAGA